>DASQLJ010000813.1:0-20431 GCA_035630095.1 Longimicrobium sp. | reverse complement strand
ACCCCACACGCACCCTCTGCCCAGGATCGCCCGATGAGATTCCCGGTCGTGTATGCCGCCGCCGCACTGCTCGCCGCCGCGGGCCCGCTCACCGCGCAGACGGCCGCCTCGCCGTCCAGCGCTCCCGCGCCCGCGCCCGCCGCGTCGGCGGAGGAGGCGGCGGTGCGCGCGGCGCTCCAGCATTACCTGGACGGGCACGCCACCGGGCGCGGCGAGGAGTTCGCGGCGGTGATGCATCCGGAGATGAAGATGATGTTCATCCGCGAGGGCGCGTTCACACAGCGCACGAGCGCCGAGTACATCGCCGGCGCCTCCGGCCGCCCCGCCGCCGACGAGGCGCGGCGGCGCCGGTGGATCGAGAGTGTGGACGTCACCGGCAACGCCGCGTCGGCCAAGATCGTGCTCGACTACCCCACCGCGCGCCTGACCGACTACATGACGCTCCTCAAGATCGACGGCCAGTGGAAGATCGTGAACAAGATCTTCCACGCGGAGCCGCGCCAGCCGTGAGAGAGCGCGGGGGCCCGAGCCGGCAGACAAGATCTTCCGCGCCGCGACTGAGAAAGCCTGTGGCCAAGCCCGCTGACCGGCGGCTGAAGCCGCAGCAACAACTACGAAAAGCCTCGCAAACTGCGCGAGGCTCCCCGAGGCGGCGGCATCGGGGCTCGACATAAGATCCGGCATGAGTAGATGTCTGGAACGGGCATAAAACGAAGGCAGCCGCGGGACAGGGATCCCGCGGCTGCTTCGTTTCCGGAATTCGTGACTGGGCGACAGCCTTCTGTCAGGGCACGGCCGGATCATCGTTTCTGAACCGCGCCACGGCTTCGGATACTTGGTCCTCCAAGCTGCTGTTCAGGTCGCGTTCCCTGAAATCGCTCGACCAGTATGAGATCTTGGCAGCGAAATAGTCGGCGAAGATGCGGCCGAGCGCGTGATACTCCCTGTACTCCGCTTCGGTGAGCTTTACGAGCACCGAGAAGCCGACTGCGCCCTGGTTGCAGTTGACGTCCAGGTAGTAATCCTCTCCGCCACGCAGTAAGAACCACGCCTGCGGACGATGGTCGATCACGCGCAGTTCCATGCGACCCTCACAGTGCGTCCGGTGACGCAGAGCGCGCTACCCGCCCGTCAGCGCGCGGGCGGCTCCACGCGCATGGTGGCGACGACATCGCCCTCCATGATCCCGTCGACCACGCCGATCCCCTCCACCACCTCGGCGAAGACGGTGTAGTCGCGGACCAGGGTGGGGTTGGCCTTCAGGTTGATGAACCACTGGGCGTCGCCGGTGTCGTGCGCGCGTGTGCTCATCCCCACCGTGCCGCGGGGGTGCGCGACGGTCGCCAGCTCGTCGCGGAGATAGTGGGCGTAGCCGACGTATTCGTTCGTTCCCGGACCCGCGCCCTGGATCACGAAGTCCGGCTCCACGCGGTGCCAGTTGCCGCCGTCGTAATAGCGGGCGCGCACCAGCGCGAGGATGCGCGCCGACATCACCGGCGCGAGGTCGCCGCGCATCCGCACCACGAACGAGCCCCCGCCGGCCGCGGGTGACATCGTGACCCGCACGCGCGCCTCCTTGCCCAGCGCGAGCGCGACTGCGTCCAGCGGGAGATCCGTGCGGAGGGGAGGCGGGCGGTCGTCGCTGGCGGGGCGCCCGGCGGCCTCGAGCAGCGCCACGCGCACGTCCTTCTCCGAGGCGTTTGCGCGCCGCACCCACCGCTCGAACACCGCGTTCGCCGCCGCACGCGCCGTGGGCAGGGGCGATCCCTTCAGCGCGATCGCGGCGGCGCGCACGGCCTGCGCGCTGTCGCCCTGCAGCGCGCGCAGGTACACGTCGTCGGCGGCGTGGCCCACGAGCTTGGCGAGCGCATCGATCGCCGCCTCCTGCACGTTGCCGTCGCGGTCGCGCGCGAAGGTGTGCAGGCGCGGCGTGTCGTTCAGCACGGCCGCGGCGCGGGCGGCGTAGAGGCGCACGTGCCAGTCGGGATGCGTGGCGAGCCGCCCGAGCCGCGCCCGCGCCTGGGCGGGCGCGATCCGCGCGAGGGCGAGCTGGGCGTGGGCGCCGGCGTGCCACGACACCCCGCCGGCGCGCCGGGCCGCGCCGCGCGGCAGCGCGTCGACCCAGCCGGTCAGCACGCGCACGAACGCCGAATCGGCGCCGCAGCGCGCGTCGGAGACGCCGGCGGCGCGGAGGCGCACCTGCCACGCGCTGTCGGCCAGCGCGGCGCGCATCGCCTCGCAGTCGGTGCGGCGGGCGGCGAGCGCGCGGTAGCGAAGCCGCCACGCCGGCTCGGGCCACGCGGGCGGCGGGGACGCCGGGGGCAGCGAATCGCGGGCGACGAAGAGCGGGTCCCGGATCCGCCACACCGCCCGGCGGGCGATCAGCCGCACGCGCGGGTCGTCGTGCCGCAGCCCTTCGGCGAGGCTCGCGTCGGTGGAGTCGCGCCGGTCTTCCGCCACCAGCACCCGGCCGATCAGGACCGAGTCGGCACGGGTCTGCGCCCGGGCCGACATCGGCACGAGCAGCAGGAGGAGGATCCAGGGATTCTTCATGGCTCCGGGAACGTGGATGTCTCCGCCGGATTCGGCCGGCAGCGACGCAGGTGGGGAAAGCTCCGCCGCTTGATCGACCGGCAGAAACGGCTGGACGTTCAGTGTCGCGGGTAGCGCCCCGATCCGCCACCGGTTCCGGCTTCACGAGATCGTCGCGAGCCACCGCACTCCTGGTCGAGCGCGGGAAGATGGGCGCGTCACCGCACGACGACGGTGGTGTCGAGCGCTACCCTCGGGTTCCAGACACCGCCGCGATAGGTGTGGAGCACGCGAAAGGCGTACGTCGCGGGCGGCAGCCCGCGCGCGGTCACCTTGTACTTGAAGGCGCCCGGCACCTCGGCGCAGGCCTGGCCGGTGGCGTGCGCTTCCACGTTCATCGTGATGATGGGGCCGATGCGGTCGGCGGCGCCGGCGAGCTCGTAGCAGGCGGTGGGCGTGGGCATCGTCCCCCGCACGACGAGGTTTCGCCGCCCGCCACTCGCGCCCTCCGGCCCGTTGACCGCCGCGCCGGCGTCGGCCGTGTCGCGGAAGACGCCCACCACGTCCAGGCGCCGCGGCCGCGTGGTGACGGTGAGCGGATCCAGCCCCAGCGCCGCGGTGGATACCCGCACGTTCACCTCCACCGTGTCGCCCGCCAGAACCGTCAGCGGCCGGGTGCGCGTGTCCACGTATCCCGTTCGCGCGACGTGCACCCGGTACGAGCCGCCGCGGCGCAGCCCGATCGTGAACCGCCCGTTCGCGGCCGACCTCGTCCGGCGCGTCTCCCCGCGCGCGCCGCCGACGACGGTGACGCGCGCCTGCGCCACCCCGCCACCCGAAGCGGCATCGATCACCCGTCCCACGATCACCTGCGCCGCGGCCGCGTCAGGCGCCGACAGGCACACCAGCACCGCGGCGGCACTGAACAGCGGCTTGCACAGCTTCATGGCTCGCGATGCCGAAACCGGGTTCGTGGAGGGTGTCGTGGTGACTGGAATCAGAATGAAGCGCCTGCGCCGTTGGAACGCCAGCGGTGTTCACTCATGGTAAAATCGCCGAGTGGGCGCGCGCGCGGTATGTCGAGTAGCCAAGACGACAGCCGCGGGAGGGTGCTCCCGCGGCTGTTTCGTATCCAGCAACTTCCCGCTCAGCGCGGTTTGCTGGATCCGAGGGAATCAGGGGCAACTGGCCCCTGCTTCGCGAGCTCGGCGTGGAGGCGGCGGGCCTTTTCGCGAAAGAAGCGGATTCGCTCCTCCGGGGTGGCATCCTTCAACTGCTCGGCGTGGGCATCCCGGATGCGGCGCGTCATCGCCACGGCATCAATCTGGGTCGGTTCCATGCTGTGCCACCTCGGCTGAGTCGATCAGTCCAATCCGAGCACCAGCTTGAGACCGATCTCTACAGCGGACATCACACGGGACGACGCTCGCCCGATCCGCTGCTCGAGAAACCTGCGATCGACCGTAACCAACTGCGACACGTTGGCGACGGAATCCTTCGCTAAACCCGTGGTTTGGGCGGGTACAAGAACATTCCCTGGCGCATCCACCAGTCGGAGGTTGCTCGTGAGCGCCACCGCCAGCACCGTGGAAACCCTACTGCGATTGAATGCGTCGGACTGGACGATCAGAAGTGGCCGGCGGAACCCCGGTTCGGATCCGCGCGGCTCTGCCAGGTCACCCCACCACACATCACCGCGGCGAACGTCCACGGGTTACCACGCTTCCGCGATCGACTGCCGCTGCGCTCGGTGCAACGCCGGATCGAGCGAGCTGTCTTCGTTCGCGTACAGCTGGTTCAGCCGGGCAGTCACCTCCGATTCGGTGTGCTTGGCCACGAATTCGGCGAGCGCAGTCGCGTAGAGCTCGCTACGGCTCACGCCCAGCCGGCCGGCCAGAGCGTCGGCCGCCGTGAACAGAGGGTCGGGGAGAGATATCGCTGTCTTCATACTCTGAGTATACCAGTGTTATACCCGGGTGGCAAGCGTCGCGCGCGGTACGGCGCTGAGGGGGGAGTCGTTGCAGCAAATCGCACACCCCAACCCGACGAATTCCCGAGAGCAAAGTGCGGTTTGCAGCTGCTTCCCGCCGCGCTCATCGCGTACCTGTATGGCCACGCCCGAGGCACTCGCCTCAATCCACCGCCGGCCTCGCGACGTACATCCTCCATCGGTCCCGTTCTTGCCCGCCGAAACCCGATGCATACGTTGTCATCCAACGACTTGGCCGATATACCCTTGCACCGCCTCGACCCGTACGGCCGCGCGTGACTCCCGGAGCCGACCGCCCCCACGACCGCCCCGCCGGCGCGCAGGACGACCGCTTCGGCGGCACCCGCGAGGGCGTGGCCGTGCTGGGCCCGGACTGGCGCATCCGCTACATGAACGCGTCGATGCTCGAGATCCTGCGGCTGATCGGCGACGGGGCCGGGGCGGTGGAGACGCTGTGGGACGCGTTGCCGGGGTGGGAGCGGAGCGAGTACGCCGACCAGCTTCGCCACGCGATGGAGACGGGCGCCGGCATCTGCTTCCGCGTGGACGGCGAGCGCGGGCGCGGGCGCGTGTGGGAGGTGCACGCCGAGCCGCTGGACAGCGGCGACCTGCGCGTGCGGCTGCGCAACGTGACCGCGCAGGCGCGCCGCGAGGCCGCCGAGACGCGCCACGCGCAGACCGGCGAGGCGCTGGACGCGCGCGAGGCCCGGCTCTCGTCCATCGTCTCCGCCGCGCCGGTGGGGATCGTGCTGATGGACGCCGACACGCTGGTGGTGCGCGAGGCCAACGCCTTCTACCACCAGCTCCTGGAGGGGCACTGGCGCATCCCCGGCGCCATCGTGGGGCACACCCCGGCCGACTTCATCCCCGACTTCGTGTCGGCGGGGATCCACGACATCTTCCAGGGCGTGGCGCGGACGGGGGAGACGTTCGAGATCGCCGAGTTCGAGTTCAACGGGTTCGAGCGCGGCACCATCTTCTTCCGCTGGACGCTGCAGGGGGTGGGCGAGCGCGAGGATGGCCGCCCCGAGTACCTGCTGCTGCTGGTGGTGGACGTCACCAGCGAGGTGGTGGGCCGCCGCGCCGCCGAGGCCGAGCGCCGGGCGCTGTACGAGGTGCTCGACACGCTGCCGATGGGGGTGATCGTGGCCGACGCGCCGTCGGGGCGCGCGAGCTTCATCAACCGCGCGGGGATCGCGCTGGGCGGCCGCCCGCTGGAGGAGCTGAGCGCCCCCGCGGTGGCCGAGTACGCCGACCGCTGGCAGACCTTCCGCCCCACCGGCGAGCCCTTCCCCCCCGACGAGCTGCCGATCGTGCGCGCCGTGCGCGGCGAGACCGCGCGCGACGTGGAGATCATGCTGCGGCTGCCGGACGGCGCCGAGCGCACGGTGGTGGTGACCGGCGTGCCGCTGCGCGACGCGCTGGGCCGGGTGGACCGCGGGCTGGTGGTGTTCTACGACCTGACCGACCGACTGCAGCTGGAGCGCGCGCTGCTGGAGCGCACCCGCGACGCCGAGGACGCCGCCGCCGAGGCGGCCATGCGCGCCGAGGAGAGCCGCACCCTGCGCGAGATCGGCCGCACGCTGGTGAGCGAGTCGGAGGCCGACCGGGCGCTGGAGCTGGCCGCGCGCGCGGCGATGGAGCTGCTGGGCGCCCGCGCCGCCGCGGTGGCGGGGCCGGTGGAGGGCGGGCTGCTGCGCGTGCACCCGGCGCTGGGCTCGCTGGCCGAGCTGGACGGGCGCACCTTCGCGCAGGGCACCACCGTCTCGGCCGAGCTGCTGGCCGGCGGCCCGGCTCGGGCGCTGAACGACCTCTCCGAGCTCCCCGCCGGCACCGCGCTCCACGAGCTGCACCGCGTGTACGGCGTGCGCAACGTGGCGGTGGCGCCGCTCAGGGCGTTCGGGGTGTCGATGGGGGTGCTGGCGGCGATCGACCGACAGGGCGGCTTCAGCGCCGAGGACCTGCGCCTGCTGGAGGGGCTGGCCGACCCCGCGGCGCTGGCGCTGCACAACGCGCGGGCGCTGGAGGGCGAGCGCCGCCGCGCCGAGGAGAACCGCGCCCTCCTGGCCGCCGCCGAGGCGCTGACCTCCACCCTCGACGCGGCGGAGGTGATGCAGCGCATCGCCACCATCGCCCGCGACCTGGCCCACGCCGACGGCGCCGCGCTCACCGTGCTGGCCGGCGAGGGCGACGACGAGCGCGCGCTGGTGGTGGCCGGGCTGGGGGTGATGGAAGTGCTGATCGGGGTGTCGAGCCCCGCCCCCAACTCGCTCACGCGGATGGTGGTGGACGCGCACCACGCCGCGGCCGTGGCCACCGCCGAGCTTCCCGACCTCTACGCCGGCACGCGCGGGCACCTGCTGCGCGCGGGGGCGGCGTACCTGGCGCTGGTGCCGGTGCGCGCCGGCGACGACGACGTGGGGATGCTGGCGGTGGCCAACTCGGAGGGGAGCGGGCCGTTCCGCGCCGAGCAGCTTCGCGTGGTCTCGCTGCTGGCGGACCAGGCGGGGCTGTCGGTGCGCAACGCGCGGCTGTACCAGGGCGCGCAGGCCGCCACCCGCGCGCAGAGCGAGTTCCTGGCGATGATGAGCCACGAGCTGCGCACCCCGCTGAACGCGCTGGAGGGGTACGCCGGGCTGATGGAGGACGGGCTCTTCGGCCCGCTCACCGAGCGCCAGCGCGACGCGCTGCGGCGGATGCGCGTCTCCCGCCGCCACCTGATGGAGCTGATCGACAGCGTGCTCGACCTGGCCCGCGTGGAGGCCGGCACCCGCCGCGCCGAGCGCGAGGAGGTGGACCTGCGCGCCCTGGTCGAATCGGTGGGCGAGGCGATGAGCGGCGCCGCGGTGAGCAAGAAGCTCTCGATCGAGATCGACGCCGCGGGCGCGGGGACGCTCTGCACCGACCCCGGGCTGCTGCGCCAGGTGCTCACCAACCTGCTGGGGAACGCGATCAAGTTCACCGAGCGCGGCGGCGTGGTGCTGCGCGCGCGGATGGAGGGCACCGGCGCGGTGATCGAGGTGGACGACACCGGCCCCGGCATCCCCCGCGAGCACCAGGGCCGCGTCTTCGAGCGCTTCTACCAGGTGGACCCGTCGATGACCCGCCGCGAGGGCGGCACCGGGCTGGGCCTGGCCCTCTCGCGCGAGTTCGTGCGCCTGCTGGGCGGCGAGCTCACGCTGGCGAGCGAGCCGGGAGCGGGGAGCCGGTTCAGGGTAGTGATACCGGGGTGACGACGGGTTGATGAACAGGTGCGGATGCACGGGTGCGGACGGGAACCGGTGCGCCGTTGCCTACGGCGCGCGAAGCCCGGCCCGGAGCGCAGCGGAGGGACACGCCCGCACCCGGCTGTTCCCTCTCGGATCCCGGCACCAACTTTCGCACGCCGCCTGATCGACCGACGCGCCTCGTTCGAATGCCCCTTGCCGGCCGGCGCGCTTGCACCGGAGCGCGACGGGGACCTAGCTTCGGACGCATGGCGCACGGGTGGTCGCACGTATCCTTCGTCACTCCATCTCCCCAAGATCATGTCCACGCTCGAAGCCGCGTCGTCGCGGGTGTCGCGGAAGGCCGCGCGCTTCACCGAGTCGGTGATCCGCGAGATGACGCGCGAGGCGGTGAAGCACGGCGCGGTGAACCTGTCGCAGGGCTTTCCCGACTTTCCCGCGCCGGCGGAGATCAAGGAAGCGGCGGCGCGCGCCATCGCGGCGGACGTGAACCAGTACGCCATCACCTGGGGCGCCAAGGACCTGCGCGACGCCATCGCCCACAAGGCCGGGTGGTACCTGGGGCTGGACGTGGACCCCGAGCGCGAGATCACCGTCACCTGCGGGAGCACGGAGGCGATGATCGCGGCGATGATGGCCACGGTGGACAGCGGCGACGAGGTGATCGTGCTGGAGCCGTTCTACGAGAACTACGGCCCCGACGCGATCCTCTCCGACGCCACGCCGCGCTACGTCCCCCTGCGCGCCCCCGACTGGACCTTCGACCGCGACGAGCTGCGCGAGGCGTTCAACGGGCGCACGCGCGCCATCATCCTCTGCAACCCCAACAACCCGACCGGCAAGGTGTTCAGCCGCGAGGAGATGGCGTTCGTGGCGGAGCTCTGCGTGGAGCACGACGTGCTCTGCTTCTCGGACGAGATCTACGAGCACATCCTCTACCCCGCGCCCGGGCGGCCGCTGGAGCACGTGTCGATGGCGCAGATGCCGGGGATGCGCGAGCGGACGGTGGTGATCAACTCGATGTCGAAGACCTACTCGGTCACCGGCTGGCGCGTGGGCTGGGCCATCGCCCCGCCCACCATCACCGCCGCGATCCGCAAGGTGCACGACTTCCTGACGGTGGGCGCCGCCGCGCCGCTGCAGGCCGCCGGCGCCTTCGCGCTGGGGCTGCCGCGCGGCTACTACGATGACCTTGCCGCCGCCTACCTGCGCCGCCGCGACATGCTCTGCGGGATGCTGCGCGAGGCGGGCTTCCGCTTCCGCGACCCCGACGGCGCGTACTACGTGATGACCGACATCACCCCCTTCGCGCACCTGGGCCACGCGAACGACGTGGAGTTCACGCGCTTCATGGTGCGCGAGATCGGCGTGGCGTGCGTGCCCGGCTCGTCGTTCTACTGCGCCGACCACGTACGCGAGCTGGGCGGCGACCGCCAGGTGCGCTTCTGCTTCTGCAAGACCGACGAGACGCTGAACGCCGCCGCCGAGCGCCTGGCCAGGCTGCGCGCCTGATATGAGGCAGGGGTTTGGGGATTCTCACGATCGCCGGTAATTGCCGTGCATTCCTCCCGAACGTCGCCGCTGTAATCCCGCGCCGTTCACCGGGTGCCGATCCCAGCGGATACCGCGTGCCGATCCCGGTGGATGAAGTGGTCGGGTGGCGGGTGGCAGGGGCGGAATATGCGAGTGAACTCGCCGCTACAACGGCACGCAGTCCGCCTTCGCGGACTTCAACGGCGATCGCTCCACGTGGGCGCGATGGGTCCCACCGAAGGGCTCCCCTGACCGTCCCGCGCCGACGAAGCCTCGCGTAGTTTGCGAGGCTTTTCGTAGTTGTTGCTGCGGCCTCAGCCGCCGGTGCGGGGCCACCGCCAGCGGTTCGGCATCCGGGCCGCGCGCTCGGGACCGCCCTGCTACAGCGGCTCGAACGCGATGCTGCGGGCGACGATCTTCTCCTGGCGGAAGCGGGTCTCGAGCGACTGGCGGTACTGGCGCCACCATCCGCGGTCCTGCTGCCTGGCCATCACCTCGGCCACCAGCACGTCGTCGTGGTCCACGTCGCCGTCGTCGTCCTTCCACACGCCCTGCGCGGGCGAGCGCGAAAAGAAGGTGACGCCGCCGAAGCGCTCGGTCAGCTCGGTGCGCACGCGGTCGAACTCGCCGCGGCCGAAGCGCTCGCCGTCGTTGTCGCGGAGCGGGAGGAGGATCTGGATCAGGTACACGGCCGTCCGTGGATCGAGATGAAAAGGTCGAAACGACCGAGAGCCCCGCGGCTTGCGTGCCGCGGGGCTCTCGTGGCCTCCGCCGAACCGTTCGTCAGCGGTGGATCTCCACCATCACCGGGTCGGAGAGATAGACCTGGCTGGTGCTGGTGACCCGGCCCAGCACGCGGCGGAACCAGCTCTGGGGGCGCGGCGAGCCGCCGTTGGCCATCACCGTGCGCGCCAGCGAGATCACCTCGCTGTTGCGCATCCGCAGGCACCCGTGGCTCTCGGCCTCGCCCAGCGAATCGACCTCGCGCGTGCCGTGGATGTACAGGTCGGGCTCGTGGAAGAAGAGCTTCACCCGCCCCATCGGGTTGCGCGGGTCGCCCGGCGCGCGCGGCTTCTTGTCGCGCGCCCAGCGCGCATCGGGCGGAACCCAGCGCGGGTTCCAGACGATGTGGCGGATGCGGTAGCGGCCGGTGGGCGTGGGGTGGCGCGGCTGCCCGATCGCCACCGCGTAGCTCGCCGACTGCTCCCCGTCGCGCATCACGTACAGCCTGCGCTCCGACAGGTCCACCGAGATGTAGAAGTTCTCGCCGGGCACGCGCGCGGGCCCGTCCATCGCGTGCGCCGGCGTCGCCCCCGCCGCCAGCGACACCGCGATCCCCGCCGCCGTCACGAACGTCTTGATCATCTTCATAGGCTCTCTTCCCTCCGAGTCAGTAGACGCCCAGGGCGGGCGACAATAGGAAGGATCGTGCCAAACAAATGGTGCACACCCATTCGCAAGTCGTTGCACGATCCGGCGTTGGCAACTTCTACGGCATCGTCTGGTTTCATGGATGTCGCCTGAGCCGATGATGCGATCGCAGGGTGCAGAAGCCGGCGCGGGGAAGGCCGGGCGAATAAATTCGCGGCAACAACGACACGAAGTCGCGTAATCTCGGCGCCGAGTGGTCGCCCTCAGGATGACCCGTTCGAGGCGGTCGGTGAGGAATGCACGGTCGATCACCCGATCTGGAATCACCTGCTCGTCAGCGGGCACCGCCGAACGACCGTCTCCGTATAAGATCCCTGCCCTGCTCGGCGCAGGCGGCGCCCTCCATCCACGTCGTCGCTCACGCGGCTGGCACGGGACCCGTCGCCGTGCCCGCTCACCTCGGCCGAGCGAACGCCGGTAGTCCGCGAAGGCGGACTTCGTGTAGTTGTTACAGCGAAATCATTCGCCCTGCCGTCTCTATTCATCCCCCCCGAAAATGAAACGCTTGCGGAACAGATGTAGCTTTTTACATTTGGTTTAACCAGTTGGATAAACCATTCAGACAAACAGATGGACGAGCGGAGCCCAGACACCGAGCAGCGCATCCTGGACGCGGCCCACCGGGTGTTCATCCGGAAGGGAACGGCGGGCGCGCGGATGCAGGAGATCGCCGACGAGGCGGGCGTGAACAAGGCGCTGCTGCACTACTACTTCCGCAGCAAGGAGCGGCTCGGCGAGGCGGTGTTCCAGCGCGCCTTCCGCGAGCTGGTGCCGTCGGTGCTGGGCACGCTGGCGGCGGACCTTCCCATCCGCGAGAAGGTGGCGCGGGTGATCGCGGTGGAGATGGAGACGCTGCGCCGCGCGCCGTTCCTCCCCGGCTACATCATCAGCGAGCTGCACCACCACCCCGAGCGTGTCGAGCGGATGCTGGAGCTGGCGGCGGGGCAGGCGCCCGCCGGCCTAGCGCGGCCGGCCGTCGACGCGCTGGGGCGGCAGCTCGCGGCGGCCGCGCGCGAGGGCACCGTGCGCCCCATCGCCCCCGAGCAGTTCGTCATCAACCTCCTGTCGCTCTGCATCTTCCCGTTCCTCGCGCGGCCGCTGTGGACCGTGGCGCTGGGATGGGAGGCGGCCCGCTTCGACACCTTCATCGACGAGCGGACCGAATCGCTGACCGGCTTCTTCCTCGACGCCCTGCGGCCATGAGAACGCTCGCACTGCTTCTGCTCGCACTGTCGACCGCCGCCCCCGCCGCCGCGCAGGACACGCTGCGGCTGGGCGCGCTGCACGACGCGGCCGTGGAGCGCGACCCGCGCGCCCGGCAGGCGCTGCTGCAGGCGCGCGCCGCGCGGCTGCGGCTGGAGAACCTCGCCGCCTCGCGCCTGCCGCGGCTGGAGCTGCGCGGCGACGCGACCCACCAGTCCGAGGTCCCCGCGATCCCCATCACCCTTCCCGGCGGCGCCACCCCGCCCACGCCGCCCAAGGACCGGCTGGAGGCGCTGCTCGACGTGCAGTACACCGTGCTGGACGGCGGCGTGAACGCCGGCCGCCGCCGCGCGGAAGAGGCCGCGCTCGCGGCGTCGCTCGCCGAGCTCACCGCGCAGCTCCACCCGCTGCGCAGCGAGGTGAACGAGGCGTTCTTCGCCGCCGCGCTCCTCCAGCAGCGCATCGCCGAGACGGGCGCGCTGATGGACGACCTGGCGGCGCAGCTCGGGCTGGTGCGGGCGCAGGTCCGCAACGGCGCCGCGCTCCCCGGCGACACCGCGTCGCTGCGCGCCGAGCTGCTGAAGGTGTCGCAGCAGCGCGCGGAGCTCGCCGCCGACCGCCGCGCCGCGCTGCGCGTGCTGGCGCTGCTCACCGGCCGCGAGATCGCGCCCGAGACGGCGCTGGCGCTCCCCGAGCTGGCCGCGCGCATGGCCGGCGGCGACGACCCGCGCGCGCACCCCCGCTACGCCGCCTTCGCCGCGCAACGCGAGCGGCTGGCGCGCGACGAGGCGCTGGTGCGCGCGCGCACCCGGCCGCAGCTCGTGGCGTTCGGCCAGCTGGCGTACGGCCGACCGGGGCTCGCCCAGTTCCGCGGCGACCTGCACGAGTACTGGCTGGCCGGGGTGCGCGTGCGCTGGACGCCGTGGGACTGGGGCGCCGCCGGCCGCGAGCGCGAGGTGCTGGCCGTGCAGCGGCAGGTGGTGGACAGCGAGGAGGTCGCGTTCACCGAACGCCTTCGCCGCGAGGTGCAGGACGACCTGCAGGCCATCGATCGGCTGGAGGCGGCGCTGCGGACCGACGACGCCATCATCGCCCTGCGCGAGCAGGTGGAGCGCCAGGCGCGCACCCAGCTCGGCGAGCACGCCATCACCCCCGCGGCTTACGTGGACGCGCGCACCGACGTGCAGGAGGCGCGCATCACCCGCCACCGCCACCGCGTGGAGCTGGCGCGCGCGCGGGCCCGCTACCTCACCACGCTCGGAATCGAGCTTTGAACCATGATCGATAAAACGACGTCCCGACCCGTTTCGACGATGCCCGCCCGGGCCGCGCTGCTCGCCGGTCTCTGCGCGACGCTCCTCCTCGCAGCCTGCGGGAAGGAGGCGCCCGACGCCTACGGCAACTTCGAGGCGGCCGAGGTGGTGGGCGCGGCGGAGACCAGCGGGCGGCTGCTGCGCTTCGACGTGCGCGAGGGCGAGACGCTGGCGGCGGGAGCCACGGTGGGGCTGGTCGACACCACCGCGCTCTCGCTGCAGCGGCAGGAGATCGACGCGCAGCGCATCGCCACCCGCACGCGCGAGGTGGAGGCCGGCGCGCAGGTGGAGGTGCTTCGCGCGCAGCTGGCCACCGCGCGGGTGGAGCTGGCCCGCACGCGCCGCCTCTACCGCGCCGAGGCCGCCACCGCACAGGCGCTGAACCGCGCCGAGGGCGAGGTGCGCGTGCTGGAGGCGCGCATCGAGGCGGCGGCCGCGCAGACGGTGGCCGTGTCGGAGGAGGCGGGCGGCGCCGATGCCCGCCTGGCGCAGATCGACGAGCGGGTGAGCCGGAGCCGGCTGGTGAACCCCACCGCGGGGACGGTGCTCACCGCCTACGCCGAGCCCGGCGAGTTCGTGCAGGTGGGACAGCCGCTCTACCGCATCGCCGACCTGCGCACGCTCACGCTGCGCGCCTACGTGAGCGGCGACCAGCTCGCGCGGGTGCGCATCGGCCAGCGGGTGACGGTGCAAGTGGACGCGGGGAGGGACAGCCTGGTGAGCGTCCAGGGCGTGACGCGGTGGGTGGCCACGCAGGCCGAGTTCACCCCCACGCCGATCCAGACGCGCGACGAGCGGGCCGACCAGGTCTACGCGGTGAAGATCGAGGTGCCCAACCCCGGCGGGATGCTGAAGATCGGGATGCCGGGCGAGGTGCTCTTCCCCGGCGCCGGCGCCCCGCGCCGGGCCGCGCGATGAGCGCCGCGTCCACCCTCCCCCCATCCGCCGCCGGTCCCGCGTCCGACGGAACCGCGTCGACCGACGGCGCCGCTGTCATGGTGCGCGACGTCGCCCGCCGCTTCGGCGAGACCGAGGCGCTGCGGGGCGTCTCCTTCGACGTGGCGCCGGGGGAGCTGTTCGGGCTGATCGGGCCCGACGGGGCGGGGAAGACGACGCTCTTCCGCATCCTCGCCACCCTGCTGGCGGCGGACGCGGGCGAGGCACGCGTGCTGGGGATGGACGTGGTGCGCGACCTGTGGAAGCTGCGCGCGCGGATCGGCTACATGCCGGGCCGCTTCTCCCTCTACCCCGACCTGAGCGTCCTCGAGAACCTGCGCTTCTTCGCCTCGGTCTTCGGCACCACGGTGGAGGCGCACCGCGCGCTGATCGACCCCATCTACCGGCAGATCGAGCCGTTCAGCGACCGCCGCGCCAGCGCCCTCTCCGGCGGGATGAAGCAGAAGCTGGCGCTGTGCTGCGCCCTGGTCCATCGCCCCGACATCCTGCTGCTGGACGAGCCGACGACGGGGGTGGACGCCGTGTCGCGGCGCGAGTTCTGGGAGCTGCTGGGCGAGCTGCGCGCCGGCGGGCTCACCATCCTGGTCTCCACCCCCTACATGGACGAGGCGACGCGCTGCGACCGCGTGGCGCTGATCCAGGGGGGCCGGCTGCTGGACGTGGACTCGCCCGCGGCGATCGGCGCGCGCTACCCGCTGCCGCTGCTGGCGGTGCGGGGGGACGACCGCCACGCCCTGCTCGGCGCGCTGCGCCGCTTTCCGCACGCGCGCTCCGTCTACCCCTTCGGCGCGGAGCTGCACTACACCGACGCGCGGGCGGAGGGGAGCGCGGCGACGATCGCCGGCGAGCTGGCGGCGTGGCTTGGCGCGGAGGGACACCCGGACGCCGCCGCCGAGCCGATCGCCGCGGGGATCGAGGACAGCTTCATGGAGCTGATGGGCGCCGCCGCCGCGGAGGGGGCGCCGTGAGCGCCGAGGCGGCGGTGGAGGCGAGCGGCCTCACGCGGCGCTTCGGCGGATTCACGGCGGTGGACGCGATCACCTTTCGCGTGGACGAGGGCGAGGTGTTCGGCTTCCTGGGCGCGAACGGGGCGGGAAAGACGACCGCGATGCGGATGCTCACCGGGCTGCTGGTGCCCACCTCGGGGGAGGCGCGGGTGGCGGGGCACGACGTGTACACCGAACGCGAGGCGATCAAGCGCCGCATCGGCTACATGAGCCAGCGCTTCTCGCTCTACGACGACCTGACCGTGCGCGAGAACGTGCGCCTCTTCGGCGGCATCTACGGGCTCACCGACGGGGAGATCGCCGAGCGCTCGGAGCGGCTGCTGCGGCGGCTGGAGCTGGAGCGCGCCGGCGGCAGCCTCGTCCGCGCGCTGCCGCTGGGGTGGAAGCAGAAGCTGGCCTTCTCCATCGCCATGATCCACCAGCCGCGGGTGGTGTTCCTGGACGAGCCCACCGGCGGCGTGGACCCCATCACCCGCCGGCAGTTCTGGGAGATGATCTACGAGGTGGCGGCCGCGGGGACCACCGTCTTCGTCACCACGCACTACATGGACGAGGCCGAGTACTGCGACCGCGTCTCCATCATGGTCGCCGGCCGCATCGGCGCGCTGGGGACGCCGGACGAGCTCAAGGAGGCGTACGCGGCCAGGACGATGGACGAGGTGTTCGTGCGCCTCGCGCGGCCGGACGCCGCCGCCTCGACACCGGCCGCGGCGGGAGGTGCGGCGTGAGCGCGCTCCGCGGCTTCGTGGTCAAGGAGTTCCAGCACATCCTGCGCGACCGGCAGACGCTGCTGATCCTGGTGCTCCTCCCCCTCGCGCAGGTGGTGCTCTTCGGCTTCGCGCTGCGCACGGACGTGCGAGGCGTGCGGGTGGCGTTCGTGGACGGGGTGCCGGACGTGGCCACGACGGCGCTGCGGGCGCGCTTCGCGGCCACGGGCACCTTCCGCATCGTCGCCGTGCTGCCGACGACGGACGACCTGCCGGGCCTGTTCGCGCGCGGCGCGGCCGACCAGGCAATCGTGCTGGAGCCGGGCTTCGCGCGGGCGCTGGCGCGCGGCGAGAGCCCGCAGCTGCTGGTGATCACCGACGCCACCTCGCCCAACAGCGCCAGCACCATGCAGGCCTACACCGCCGCGGTGGTGCAGGGGTTCGAGCGCGAGCTGGGTCCGCGGACGGGCGGGATCGTGATCGAGCCGCGGGTGCGGATGCGCTTCAACCCCACGCTCGAGAGCGTGAACCTGTTCATCCCCGGGCTGATCGCGCTGGTGCTCACCGTGGTCTCGGCGCTGATGTCGGCGATCTCGCTCTCGCGCGAGAAGGAGCGGGGGACGCTGGAGGTGCTGCTGGTGTCGCCGCTGCAGCCGTGGGAGATCATCGTGGGCAAGGTGCTCCCCTACCTGGCGCTCGGCTTCGCCAACGTGCTCACGGTGCTGGGGGCGGCGTGGCTGGTGTTCGGCGTCCCCTTCCGCGGCAGCGTGGCGCTGCTCCTCGCCGAGAGCCTGCTGTTCATCGTCACCTCGCTGTCGCTGGGCGTGCTGATCGCCGCGCGGGCCGACTCGCAGCGCACCGCCATGATGGGCGCGCTGATGGGGCTGATGATGCCCACCACCCTCCTTTCGGGGATGATCTTCCCCGTCGCCAGCATGCCCGGCTGGCTGCAGCCGGTCACCTACCTGGTCCCCGGCCGGTGGTTCATCGTGATCTCGCGGGGGATCATGCTGAAGGGGGTAGGGCTCGACCACCTGTGGCAGGAGACGCTGGTGCTGGGGGCGATGACGCTGCTGCTGCTGGTGGCGGCGGTGCGCTCCTTCAGCGTGAGGCTGGGCTGATGCGCGTCCTCCTCTTCCTCCTGCGCAAGGAATTCCTGCAGATCCGCCGCGACGTGGCGATGCTGCGGGTGCTGATCCTGATGCCGGTGATCCAGCTCCTCATCCTCTCCAGCGCCGCGACCTTCGAGATCCGCCGCACCCGCATGTACGTGGTGGACGAGGACCACTCCAGCATGTCGCGCGGGCTGGTGCAGCGGCTGGTGGCGTCCGGCCGCTTCGAGCTGGCGGGCGCCTCGGGCTCCGCCGCGCTGGCCGACTCGCGGCTGCTGGACCGCGACGTCTCCACCATCGTGCACGTGCCGCGCGGCTTCGAGCGCGACCTGGTGCGCACCGGCCACGCGCCGGTGCAGCTGGTGTTCAACGCCGAGGACGGCGCGGCGGCCGGCGTGCTGAGCGCCTACGCCGGGCGCATCATGGCCGCCTACGCCGCCGAGCTCGACGCGGAGCTGCACCCGCGCGCGCCGGGGCGGCCGCGCATCGACGTGCGCACGCGCGGGTGGTACAACGCCGAGCTCAACTACCGGCACTACATGGTGCCGGGGATCCTGGTGGTGCTGGTGACCATGATCGCCACCGCCATCGGGTCGATGAACATCGTGCGGGAGAAGGAGATCGGCACGCTGGAGCAGATGAACGTGACGCCGGTGACGCGCGCCCAGCTCATCGCCAGCAAGCTCCTCCCCTTCTGGATCATCACCCTGGTGGACCTGTCCATCGGGCTGGCGCTGGCGCGGTGGGTGTTCGGCGTGCCCGTGCGCGGCAGCGTGCTGCTGGTGTTCGGCGCGGCGATGGTGTACCTGGTGGCCGCGCTGGGGATCGGCCTGTTCATCTCCACCCTCGCGGCCACGCAGCAGCAGGCGATGTTCCTCAGCTTCGCCATCAACATGGTGTACATGCTGATGAGCGGGCTGTTCACGCCGGTGCAGAGCATGCCGGGCTGGGCGCAGTGGGCGGCGGAGCTCAGCCCGGTGAAGCACTTCATCGTGATCATGCGCGCGGTGCTGGTGAAGGGCGCCGGCCTGGGCGACGTGTGGGTGCCCCTCGCGGTGCTGGCCGCGTACGGCGCGGTGGTCCTCACCCTCGCCATCCGGCAGTATTCCAAGACGGCGGCGTAGGGGCGAGGCCAACCCGCATTCGTCAATGGAAGAGCCGGGTGCGGGCGTGTCCCTCCGCTGCGCTCCGGGCCGGGCTTCGCGCGCCGTAGGCAACGATACCGCCGTTGCCAACGGCGCCGAGCCGCCGGCGCGCCATGGCCTCGCTCGTTTCCACGGCGGCGGACGCGGGCGCGCCGGCGTCTCGGCCCTCCGGGCGCGAATCCCTCACGCAAACCGCTCGCGGAACGTGTTCGGGGGATCCGCATGGGCCCGGGCCCGCCCGCCGCCCTCGCCGACCCGGTGAGCTCCCGCGAAACGATCCCCGCTGCCCACGCCGCCGTCCCTTGAGGACGCGGCGTGACTGCCGGGGATCGTCGCGCGTGCGCCACGAGGCTGCGGCGCCGGGAGAGGCGGGATACCATTACGAGCCGGATAGCGAGACCATCACGTATTATCTCGTAGGGGAGCAAGCCGATAGGATTACCGTCACGACGGGTCTTCCCCTCCGCGCGGCTTGTTCATACATTCTTTACCAGTCCATTTGTACCGGCGCTCGCGGGGACGATGCTCCGCCTGACACACCGGATGGCGCCCCTTATTCGCCTCCGTGCCGCCGGGAATCACATACGGTGTCTGGTTCAGTCCCGCCCCTCGCGGCGGGGTGACGGCGCCGCCGTTGGAACGGGCCAGGTCAGGCGCGCCCTGTAACTGACGGGGCGAAGCCGTACCCGGCATCTCCCTACCGAAAACCGGGATCGGCGACGATCCGGGCCGCACCCGTGCGCCCGGCCGTCCCTGCCGCATTCCGCTCGTCCGCGCGACCTGGGCGATCGGCCCGGCTGTCCCCGGCGCTCCGGCCGGAGCGCCGATTCTTTCTCCACGCCGACCTTTCCCCCGCATGCCGAGCTTTCCTCCCGCGCTCCTGGAAGAGTGGATGCGCCGGTACTACTTCGCCGTGGACTCCGACATCGGGAGTAGCGGGGTGTCGGACTACTCGGTGGCCGAGCTGCGCGCGCTGGCGGGGATCGGCGCGGACGAGATCGACGCGGTGGTGTTCCACGACAGCCAGACGCTGGGCGGCACCGGCGTGCGCCGTGCGCTGGCGAACCGCTGGACCGGCGGCGACGTCGGCCGGGTGATGGTGACGCACGGCAGCACCGAGGCCAACTACCTGGTGATGAACGCGCTCCTCGAGCCCGGCGACGACGTGGTCGCGCTGGACCCCATCTACCCCCAGCTCCACGCCGTGGCCGCGCGCATCGGCTGCACCGTGCGCCCCTGGCGGCTACGCGCCGAGAACGGCTGGCGGCCCGACCTGGACGAGCTGCGCGAGCTGGTCACGCCGCGCACGCGCATGCTGATCGTCAACTTCCCGCACAACCCCACCGGCGTCACCCTCACCCCGGCCGAGCAGGACGCGCTCATCTCCACCGTCACTCGCTACGGCACCTGGCTGGTGTGGGACGGCGCCTTCGCGGAGCTGACCTACGACACCGCGCCCCTCCCCGACCCGGCTACCCGCTACGAGCGCGCGGTGTCGATGGGCACGATGAGCAAGGCGTACGGGCTGCCGGGGCTGCGCGTGGGGTGGTGCCTGGCCGCGCCGCAGGTGCTGGAACGGATGGTCCGCCTGCGCGACTACCTGACGCTGCACCTGTCGCCGCTGGTGGAGCTGCTCGCCGAGCGCGCCATCGACGCGGGCGACCGCATCCTCGCGCGGAAGCGCGCCGACGCCGCGCGCAACCGGCTGCTGGTGGACCGCTGGATCGCCGAGCAGGGCGGGGCGGTGAGCTGGACGCTGCCGGCCGGCGGCGTGTGCGGCTTCCCGCGCTTCCACGCCGTGCCCGACATGGACGAGTTCTGCCACCGCCTGGCGCGCGAGCACCGCGTGCTGCTGGTGCCGGGGAGCTGCTTCGGCACGCCGGGGCACGGGCGGCTGGGCTTCGGCGGCCCGGTGGAGGGGCTGGAGCTGGGGCTGGGCCGCCTCTCGCAGGCGCTGCGCTCGGCCACCCAGCCCGCGGCGCGCTCCGCTCCGCAGCCGGCGCTGGTGTAGCCGCCGCGGGCCGTCCGTCCACCGTCCGGCGCACCACGGTCCGACGACAGCGGTGCAGATCCGTCGACCGTCCGCCGCCCGCCGTCCGACCGTTCGCCGTTCCACCGTTCCACCCCCGTCGATACTCAGTCGCCCGCCGCGTCTTCGGCCGGGCCGTTCGTTCACTCGTGTCCGGAGAAGTCCCGCGTCATGTGCAAGATCGTGATGACCCGCGAGGAGGTTGAGGAAACCCGCGCGCTGCTGGCATCCCTCGCGAAGCGCTA
>DASQLJ010000812.1:0-20665 GCA_035630095.1 Longimicrobium sp. | reverse complement strand
CGTCCCCGACGCGCTGCGGCGCCTGGAAGCCGCGCGCGACGAGACCGCCGTGCGGCTCGACCAGCTCCTCGCCACGCTCAGCGAGCAGCAGCAGGGCGCCAACTCCCTCCTCGCGCAGCACCAGGCCGCCTGGGAGAACCGCCTGAACCGCGTGCTGGTCACCGCCGGCGCCGCCGTGGTGATCGCCGTCGCCGCCGCCACCCTCGCCCTCCTTCGCTGATCCGCCCCAGGAAACTACGGGTTCACGCAGAGTCAGCAGAGTTAGCAGAGTTAGCAGAGCTACCAGCTGTTCTCTGCTCACTCTGCTGACTCTGCGTGAGACCTAGCTGATTCGTTCCCGCACGAAGCTTTGATGAACGGTGTCAGCCCCGCTTGCGCCGCCGGGCGAGGCGCTCTTCCCGGCGCGCGCGGCCGGCCTCGAAGCGGCGCTTCTCCTCCTCCGTCTCGGGGAGGACGGGAGGGACGCGCACCGGACGGCCCCCGTCGTCCAGCGCGACGAAGGTGGCGTAGCAGGTGTTGGTGTGGCGCTCCACGCCCGTCACGGGGTTCTGCGCGAACACCTTCACCCCGATCTCCATGCTCGTCGTCCCCGCGAAGTTCACCGACGCCTTCGCCACCACCAGCTCGCCGATGTAGATCGGCTCGTTGAACTCCACGCTGTCCATGCTCTTGGTCACCACCGGCCGCCCGGCGTGCTTCATGGCGCAGAACGCCGCCGCCCGGTCGATGAAGCCCAGCAGCACCCCGCCGAACAGCGTCCCCGCCACGTTCTGGCTCTGCGGCTCCGCCAGGTCGGCGAACGTCACCTGCGATACGCTCACCGGCCGCGGCACCTGCGGGTCGGGCGGCGCCGACTTCAGGTAGATCTCCACCGGCCGGATCATCCTCTCCGCCATCTCTCCATCCTCATCGAAGTCGATACACCTGCGCCGAGCGCGCGGGAAGATCGTCCCCGCGGCGGACCGGCGAAAGGGCCGGCCGCGCCCCCGGCGCGGGTGAGACGCGCCTCGCCGACGCCGATTCCCGCGCGACCCCCGAAATCCGCCACCGCCGGCGCCGAGCGTTCGCGAGGTGGCGAATAGCGCGCGATCCATTCGCGGTCCGCACCCGTCCCGCTCCTTTTTCTGCCATCCGGCGGGCAAGATGGCGAGAAGGGAGCGGCAGGCGGCGGGAGCGGTAGTGTACGAAGTGAACTGTGCAACTTACGTTGAAGCACGCGGGGTTTCTTGCCCCGTGTGATTCCCATCCAACCCGAAGGAGCCCCAATGCGCAGAACCCGTTTCCTCCTCGTCGCCCTGGCGCTGTTCGCCGCCGCCGGCTGTGCCCGCACCGACGGCATCACCGCCCCGGAGCGCACGGCCGCGCCGCGGCACGACGCCGGTGGAACCACCCCCACCGTGACCAGCACCACCCAGGCCGACACGGTCACCCGCGGCAACGGGCTGATCGGCTCCGGCGGCTGAGGCCCGGCGGCCCGGCGCCGGTCAGTCCGCCAGCTCGGCGGTCAGGTCGGCGCTGAGCGCCTGCACCAGGTACCTGGCGAAGTCGGGCTCCGTGTCGTCGACGTCGTCGTCGACGACACGGGGCTGCGGCTTCGTCACCACCCCCATGCGCACGGTGCGCATCGACTCCAGCACCCGCTCGGCCGCGAGCCGGTGCTCCGACTCGTTCCGCTGGATCGCCACCTTCAGCGCGTGGCTGGCGGCGAGCTGGCCGCGGTCGGGATCGCCAAGCATCGCGGCGCCCTCGGCCAGCGTCACCAGGGCGTTCGGCACCCCCTCGGTGTCCTCGTAGTCGTCCACCAGGCTCCACGTCCTCCCCCACATGTCGGCGAAGGTCAGCCGGTCGCCCAGCCCCGCGGCCGCGCGCCCCATGTTCGCGGTCACCAGCCGGCGCTCGGCCACCCGGTCGAGGTGGGGGAGCACCGCGCGGAACATCTGCAGCGCGGCGTGGAAGCGCCCGTCGTTCAGCCAGAAGCGCGCGACGTCGTGCGCCAGCACCTGCAGCCGCGGGTGCTGCGAGCCGTAGGCGTGGGAGGCGCGGCGCGCCCACTCCTCGGCCTCTTTGCGGTTCCCGGCCGTCACCGCGATGCAGAACAGGTCGTGCATCGCCATCGGCCGAACGTCCCACAGCCCCTTCCTGCGCGAGGTGCGCAACGCGCGGATGATCCAGAGGCGTGCGTTCGGATAGTCGCCGCGCTGGCGGTGCAGGTTGCCCAGGCCCAGGCACGCCAGCCCGTAGTAGCGCCAGTCCTCGCCGCGCCGGGCCAGCCCCAGCGTGCGCCTGAACCACGTCTCCGCCCGGCGGTACTCGGCGTTGCGGCGCGACAGCAGCCCCACATGGTACGCGGCGGCGGCGCGCTCGGGGGTGGCCAGCGCGGCGCTCTGCGCGAACGCCAGCGCGGTGCGCGGCCACCCCTGTTCCTCCGCCCAGCGCGACAGCGTCTGGCAGGCGCGCATCATATGCGCCCCCGACTGCCGCGGGCGCCCGTCCAGCGCGCGGCAGAGCGCCTCCAGCGGGCGCCGCAGCTCGTCCCACGCCTCGGCCGCGGCCAGCCGCTCGTGCCGGCGGCGCGACGCGCGCGGCGCGAACAGCCGGCTGCGCAGCTCCGGCGGGGTCACCGCCCACAGGTCGGCGTCGCGCAGGAACTGCCAGAGCGCGACACCCAGCCCGGTGCGCACTTCGTCCAGCACGTGGTAGCCTGAAAAGGGCTCGGCGTGGGATTGCAGCCCGGGGGGCACCACCCACCGGCGCGAGGGGCGGCGGGGGCGTTTTTCGAGCGGGGATTCATCCATTCCGGGGCTCTCCGGGCGCGTGGGTTGAGAGGTTCATGGCACGGCCAAAAAGACACGATAATCGTTGAGCTTTCTCCCGGCAATTGGACGAAGTAAAGTGCACTGAGTGCACGGAGTAGACACTGGCCCGTGCATTCAGGTTGGCCTGTGTGGACTGGATGGATGGCGGGCTGGGTGTGGGCCGCGAACGCTCGAGATGTTGGCAGCCGGAAAAGACCGCTTCTGAAAGTGGACAACTCTAGGCAACATGGACGCGACGGAATCCGGGCGGGAACGGTTGGGGTGTGCGAGCGGAGGCCGGGAATGAGGGGGGAAGGTTGCTTCGGCGGGGCGATGGCGAGGCGGGTCGCGCGGGGGAGGACTGTCGGGGCGGGGGAGCTGGCGGAACGCGGCCGGGACGGTACCGCGCATCCGTGATCGACAAAGGAAAGGTGACCCGATCTGCGAATCCCCCGTCCAGGCGGGATCTGCGGCGTTCGCGCGGTGCCCGTCACAGCAGTTGCTCACGATCGACCGTGCAAACGCGCGGTGTCATCCTGATCAGGATGAGATGTTCGAGGTCGGTGAGGACGCACAGCCGATCACCCGATTGGGTATCGTACCAATTCTGCTGAGTGATCGTGCATCAGGTCTCTGGCTTCAAACAAAATTTTCTCACAGAGGCTAGGGCAGGTCTGAGAACGACGAATGACAGTCGAATGGAGAAAACGGTATCAGACCTCCCGCGAAAGGCATCTGCCAGCTCTGCTCCTCTGCTGCTCTGCGTGAGATAGTCCGTGCGGTACGCGGGCAAACACGGCGGGGCAGGCCGGAGCGGATCCCGGAAATGCGCGAAGCCCCTCCGCCGTGGGGGCGGAGGGGCTTCGGCCGGCGCCGGGGGCGCGGGGCGGCTTACTTGCCGAACACGCCCACGCCGTAGCGGCAGGGCTCCGTCGAGCAGGTGGCCATCACCACCTTCAGGCGGTAGGTGCCCGAGCGGCTGGTGTTCACCGACACGATCGGGAAGTCGTCCATCTGCACGTCGGTGTCGATCTCGGCGCCGTTGGGCGCGTACAGCGTCAGGTCCATGTCGCTGCAGTCCTCGTCGCAGGCGCCCATGATCTGGTACTGGGTGCCCACGTCCAGGCGCAGGGTCACGAACTCGCTGGTGCTGTTGCGCAGCGAGCCGGTGTAGATCTGGTGCGTCATCGAGTAGCCGCGCTCCTCGAAGGTCTGGCCGGCCCGCTGCAGGAGGCGGCGAACCTGCTGCGTCCACTCGTCCTGCGGCGCCGCGGCGGCGGTGGACACGACCAGGCTCGCGGCTGCGGTCAGGGCGAGAACGATGCGCTTCATCGGGGGATCTCCTGAACAGTGGTTTCTGGGAAAGGGAGCGCCGCCGGACGGCGGTTGGAACTGCCACGGTGGGTGTGCGCCCGAAACACGGACGCGCAAGCGGCAATTCAACTTGCATCGCGTTCCGCCGCCTGTCAACGGCGTCGTTCGGGCGGAGCGGACGGGGTGCTCGCCGCCGCATCCGCCGTGCCTCGCCGGTGGCACGGGATCTGCTTTGTATCGCAAAGCACTTGACACGCGGCCGCGCACCCCGCATCATCGGTACACCATGGCGAACATCATCCCCTTCCGCAGGCCTCCCGACGAGGAGGAGCCCCCGCTCGAGCTGCACGAGCGGGCGATGGACAACCTGCAGTTCATCCGCCGCACCATGGAGCGCGCCGGGTCGTTCACGGCGGTCTCGGGGTGGGGGCAGGTGGTGATCGGCGTCACCGGCGCCCTGGCGGCGTGGCTGGCATCGCGGCAGGGCGGCGACGACAACTGGCTGGCCACCTGGGCGGTGGCGGCGGTCGTGGCGATGGGGATCGGCGTGGTGACCACCGCCATGAAGGCGCGCGCCATCGGCGAGCCGATCCGCTCCGGGCCCGGGCGCAAGTTCATCCTCTCGCTGTCGCCGCCGCTGGCGGCGGGCGCGGTGCTCACGGCGGTGCTCTTCCAGGCCGGCGAGCGGGGGATGCTGCCGGGGATGTGGCTGCTGCTCTACGGCGCGGGGATCATCACGGCCGGAACGAACTCGGTGCGGGTGGTGCCGGTGATGGGGTTCAGCCTGATGGCCGTGGGGGTGGCCGCGCTCCTTTCGCCCGCGGCGTGGGGCGACACGTTCATGGCCGTGGGGTTCGGCGGCCTGCACGTGATCTTCGGAACGCTGATCGCGAGGAGGTACGGTGGCTGATGCACGGCGCGCCGCGCGCGCGGCGCCGGCCGACGAGTTGCGCAGCCTGCCCGGCGGCGCCGAGGCGGGCGCGCCCGAGCTCGACCGGCTGATCCACGAGCGCGTGCGGCTGGGGATCGTGAGCGCGCTGGCGGTGAACGACTCGCTGGCCTTCAACGAGCTGAAGGACATGCTGGCGCTCACCGACGGCAACCTGAGCGTGCACGCCCGCAAGCTGGAGGACGCGGGCTACCTGCAGTGCAGCAAGACCTTCGAGGGGCGCGTCCCCCGCACCGAGTTCCGGCTGACCGACGCCGGGCGCCGTGCGCTGGAGGCGTACCTGAACCACATGGAGGCGATCATCCAGGCCGTCCGCGACCGCTGACGCCGGGTGACGCAATTTTTTTTGCAAGGGCGCTTTACGATGCAGAGCACTTTGGGTGTAGCGCGGCGGGGGCTGCACGTGGCCGTGATCATGGACGGCAACGGGCGCTGGGCGAACGCGCGGGGGCTGCCGCGGGTGGCCGGCCACCGCGAGGGCGCCCGGGTGGTGCGCCGCATCGTGGAGGGGGCGCCGGGGCTGGGGGTGGGCACGCTCACCCTCTACGCCTTCAGCAGCGACAACTGGCAGCGCCCGCCGCGGGAGGTGGGGGCGCTGATGCGGCTCTTCCGCGGCTACCTGGCCAGCGAGACGGCGAAGCTGGTGGAGAACGGCGTGCGGCTCACGGTGATCGGCCGGCGCGACCGCCTCCCCGAGGTGCTGGCGCGCGCCATCGCCGGCGCCGAGGCGGCCACGGCGGACGGGCGCGGGCTGCACCTGCGCCTGGCGATCGACTACTCCGCGCGCGACGCGCTGGTGCGCGCCGCCGCGCTGGCCGCCGGCCGCGACGTGGGCCGCGACGAGTTCACCCGCCTCCTGGCCGCCGCCGCGGGCGCGGCCGAGCCCGCCCCCGACGTGGACCTGCTGGTGCGCAGCGGCGGCGAGCAGCGCCTGAGCGACTTCCTGCTCTGGGAGTGCGCCTACGCCGAGCTCTACTTCACCCCCCGCATGTGGCCCGACTTCGACGCCGCCTCCCTGGGCGAGGCCGTCGCCGAGTTCCACCGCCGCGAGCGCCGCTTCGGCCGGGTGAAGGAGAAGGTGAGCGCGTGAACGGAAGTGCCCGGGGCCCAGTGCCAGGTGCGCAGTGGACTTCTCTGCTTTCCGAGCACACCGAGCGCGTGGATGGACACCGGGCACTGCGGACTGGGCACTGGGACTTGGGACTGTAATTCGACTATTCGACTATCAAGCGTGAAGGAGATCCGTCCGATGCAACCACTCTTCGACTTCCAGGGCAGCGCCGCGCGCCCCGTGCTCGCGTCCAGCGCGGCGGTGCGGGGATGAGCGACTACGACGTGGTGGTGGTGGGCGCCGGGCTGGCGGGGCTGGAGACCGCGCGCCGCCTGGGCGAGCGCGGCCTGCGCGTGCTGCTGGCGGATGCCAAGGCCTCCGTCGACCGCGCGGTGCACACCACCGGGATCTTCGTCCGCCGCACGCTGGAGGACTTCGACCTGCCGGAGGAGTGCCTGGGGCCGCCGGTGCGCCGCGTGGTGCTGTACTCGCCGCGCGGCCGGGCGCTGCCGCTGGAGAGCCCGCGCACGGAGTACCGCGTGGGCCGCATGGGGCCGCTCTACCTGCGGATGCTGGAGGCGTGCGTGGCTGCCGGGGTGGAGTGGAGCCCGTCCACGCGCTTCGCCGGGGTGCTGGACGCCGGCGAGCGCTCGGTGGTGCTCCTCTCCCGCGGCGCGCGCGGGCGCGCCGTGCGCACGCGGTGGATCGTGGGCGCCGACGGCGCGTCGTCGCAGGTGGCGCACGCGCTGGCGCTGAGCGAGAACCGCGAGTGGATCGTGGGGGTCGAGGAGGTCTTCCGCTTCCCCTCGGCCGAGGTCCCCGCGTTCCACTGCTGGCTGGATCCCGAGCTGGCGCCGGGGTACCTCGCCTGGGTGGTGGCGGACGGCGAGGAGATCCACGTGGGCGTGGGCGGATACGCCGACCGCTTCCGCCCGTCCGAGGCGCTGCGCCGCTTCCGCGCGCGGGTGGACGAGCGCTTCGGGCTGGCGGGGCGCACCGCGGACGAGCGGCGCGGCGGGCGCATCCCCGTGGGCGGCGTGCTGCCGCGCATCGCGTCGACCCGCGGTCTTCTGGTGGGGGATGCGGCCGGCGCCGTGTCGCCGCTCACCGCGGGGGGGCTGGACCCCTGCATCCGCCTCTCCGCCCTGGCCGCGCGGGTCACGGCGGACTTCCTGGAGGGCGGAGGCCCGGCCGTGCTCGCGGCGTACTCGGGCGGCGCGTTCCGGCGGCGCTTCCGCTCGCGGCTGGCGCTGCGGCGCGCGCTGTCGTCCATCTCCTCGCCCTGGATGGCGGAGCTGGGGTGCGCCGCGCTCCGCTCGCCGCTGCTGCGGCCGCTCGCGGCGAACGTCTTCTTCGGCCGCGGCTCCTTCCCCGACACGGGCGAGGAGCGCGGCGTGACCTCCATCAACCGCCGCTCCCCGGTCGCGGAGCGGCACCCAACCCCTCGCAAGGCATCCGTGGCATGAGCGTGGAATCGATCGCCGCCGTCCCCGCGCGCCCGCACGCGCCGCTCACCCCGCGCACCCGCCACGGCCTGGGCGTGGCCGCCTCCGCGCTGGCGCTGGGCGCGCTGGGCGACGCGCTGCTGCGGCCAGCGCCGTGGGGGATCAACCTGACGCTGTGGGCCGCCGCGCTGATCGCCGCCGCGGCCGGGCTGCAGCGCTGGGCCGAGACGGAGGACGCGCAGGTGGGGTGGATCCCCGTGGCGCTGGCGGTGAGCGCGCTGATGGCCTGGCGCGACTCGCCCACGCTCAAGGCGCTGGACCTGAGCGCGCTGGCCGTGATCCTCTCCCTCGCGGTCTACCGGGCGCGCGGCGGGAGCGTTCGCGTGGCCGGGCTGGGGCGGTACTTCATGGGGATGGTGGAGGCGGCGGTGGCGGCCACCTGCGGCGCGGCGCCGCTCCTCTTCCGCGACGTGAAGTGGGGCGAGATCCCGCGCGAGGGGTGGACGCGGCACGCGCTCGCCGCCGCCCGCGGCGTCGCCATCGCCCTCCCCCTCCTCCTGCTGTTCGGCTCCCTGCTCGTGGCGGCCGACGCGGCGTTCGACCAGCTGGTGAGCTCGACCTTCAACGTCGACGTGCCGCGCACGCTCTCGCACGTGATGCTGGCGCTGGTGTTCGCCTGGGGCGCGGCGGGCGTGCTGCGCGGGCTGGTGCTGCCGCCCGAGCGGAAGCCGGAGCCCGCCTCGGCGTCCGCGTCCGCCGTGCCCGCCTGGGAGCCGCGGATGGGGATCGTGGAGGTGGTGACGGTGCTCGCGCTGCTGGACGTGCTCTTCCTGGCCTTCGTGGCGGTGCAGGCGCCGCACTTCTTCGGCAGCTACCAGAGCCTGCTGCAGCCGGGGACGGCCACCTTCTCGGCCTACGCGCGGCGCGGCTTCTTCGAGCTGTGCGCGGTGGCGGGGCTGGTGCTGCCGCTGCTGATGGGGCTGCACTGGCTGCTGCGGAAGGAGGGCGCCCGCGCCGAGCGCGTCTTCCGCGTGGCCGCGGGGGTGATGGTGGCGCTGGTGTTCGTGATCATCCTGAGCGCGCTGCACCGCATGCGGCTGTACCAGAGCGCCTACGGGCTCACCGAGCTGCGCGTGTACACCACGGCGTTCATGCTCTGGCTGAGCGCGGTGTTCGCCTGGTTCTGCTGGACGGTGATGCGCGGCCGCCGAGAGCGCTTCGCCTTCGGCGCGGTGACGGCGGGGGTGGAGGCGGTGATGCTGCTGCACCTAGCCAACCCCGACGCGCTGATCGTGCGCGTGAACGCCAGCCGCCTGGCCGCGCCCGTGCGCTTCGACGCCTACTACGCCGCCTCGCTCTCGGCCGACGCGGTGCCGGGGCTGCTGCGCCGGCTCGACGCGGTGCCGGCGGACGCACGTTGCCTGGTCGCCGCCCGCCTGCTGCGCGACTGGAGCGGCGCGGACGAGGACTGGCGCGCCTGGAGCCTGGGCCGTGCCCGCGCCGTGAGCGCGGTGGACGCGCGCCGCGCCGAGCTCCAGGCGATGTGCCCGGCGATGCTGGAGAGCGCCGGCACGGTTCGCCCGCCGGCCGCATCCGGCGCCGTGGCGCGGAGGGTACCGTGAGCGCCTCGGGCGCCGCGCCAACGCCGGTGCTGGCGCTGGTTCCGCCGGGCCCGTCGCCGTCCCGCCCAGGTCCCGGCGAGCTGTCGCCGGAGGGCCGGCGCCGGATGGTGCTCGCCCGGCGCTACGCGACGGCGGGGTGCGTGACGGCCGCGGTGCTGCCGGTGTTCTGCGCGGCGGCGGCCCCCTACGTGGACGACGTGATCGTCCTGGGCTTCGTGCTGTCGTGGCTGTTCCTGCTCCCCGGCTGCGGCCTCGCGCTGCTGCTGGCGGCGGCGCTCGGCCGCACCCACGACGACCTCCGCGCGCTGGTGATGGTGGCGCTGGCGCTGGTCCTCGGCGTCGCGCTGATCGGGCCGGCGAGCCGGGTGGGGATGGAGGCCTTCGTCTCGTCGCACGCCGCCGAGCTGGACGCGGCGGCGGCGGAGCAGGTGGCGTCGCACCTGCCGCTGGTCGGTGCACCCATCCTGGAGACGAGCTACCTGACCGACGGAACCAGCAACGGCCGCGCCTTGCGGGAGCTCGGCCTGAGGCGCTCGACGCCCGTGCGCGGCGGCCTGCGCTTCGAGGCCGATGCGCCCTTCGCCCCCAGCCTCTTCTACGCAGACGCGAGGCTGGACCAGGCTCGCTCCACCTGCGTGAGGGAATCGTTTCGCCCGATCGGCGGGCGCTGGTTCCTGTACGAATGCCACGCGAGGTCGGGGAGCTCGGACTGATCCCAATCCACCAGACAACACCGTTCGAAACCAGGAAGCGGAGGAACGGCAACGAATCGCTGTTCCTCCGCTTCTTTGTTGCTCCCTGGCAACCCAAAGGGAATCTTCGCGCACATTCAATCCTCCTCGCCGTAGACGATCATAGCGTACGAATTGTACATTGTCTCCTCCCGAACATCCCCGTCAGCAGGAACCAGAAAGCCGTGATCGTCCTCCACGCCTGCATCACCGATACGCAACTCTTCCTGTGGGCGGAGACGTCCGCGCGCGGCGCGTTCGCGGACGGGCGGGCGAGCACCCGCAAGCCGCGCGCGCATCCATTCGCGCTGCCGACCGGCGAGCTGAAAGAGGTCCTCGCCCGGCTCGGTACCGTCGAGGAGCGAGCGCATTCCTTCAATGCGACGTTCCATCTCCCGTCGTTCAAGCGCAGCCCGGAAGCGTCCCCGCAGCTCGTGTGGAGGGACGCGCCGTTGACCGGCGTGCCCGTGGGCGTCATGCCGTGGACGGCGCACGCGATGGCGTGGTCGCACGCCGACGCGGTGGATCTCCTGCTGGATCTGCCGGCGGCCGCGCCCGAGGGGGTGGTGATCGGCGATACGCTGCGCGCGCTGGGCGAGGTGGCCAAGCTCGCGCTGGAGCTCGTGGCGCGCGGCCGGGTGCTGCCGTCGATCGAGCAGGCGCACGGCCTCCACCGCGCGCGATGGAAGCCCGTGCTCACCGACGAGGGCGACGTCGAGCGGATGACCGTGCTGCGGCGCGCCGTTCCCCGCGCCTGCGGCGCCGCGGAAGGACCGGACCGCGCCACCGTGGCTGACCCAGCGGCGCTGTCGCTGGATGCGTTCGTGGACGGCTGCGTCCGCCGGGCGCTCGCCGGGCGAAAGCTGATGCCGGCGCGCCGCGGCCGCCGCACCCCGGGCGAGCCGTGGCTGTCGGCGTTGATCGACACGCGCGCCGGCGGGTCGAAGCTCACGGGGGACGAGGCGGAGGCGCTGCAATCGGCCATCGCCGCGTGGCAGCGCGCGGTGGCACCGGCCGCCGCGCACGGGCTGCGCACCTGCTTCCGCCTGTCGCCGCCGCCCGAGCCGGTGGCGTGGGACGAGACGGGCGCGACACAGGTGCCCGACCCGGACGCGCCGTGGCGGCTCGACTTCCTCCTCCAGGCCGCGGACGACCCCAGCCTCCTGGTCCCCGCGGACGAGGTGTGGCGGGCGAAGGGGACGCTGAAGGTGCTCCGCCGCACGGTGGACAATCCCCAGGAGCGGCTGCTGGAAGACCTGGGGCGCGCCCTGCGCATCTTCCCGCCGCTCCAGCCGGGGCTCAGGACCGCCCGGCCGACCGGGTGCACGCTGGACGCGGAGGGCGCCTACGCGTTCCTGCGCGACGGCGCGCCGCTCCTCGCGCAGGCCGGCTTCGGCGTGCGCGTGCCGGGGTGGTGGGGGAAGCGCGCCGCGCGGCTGGGCGCCAAGCTCGCCACGCGCCCCGCGCCGAAGAGCGAGGCCGAGGGGCGCTTCGGGATGGAGGCGCTGGTGGCGTACGACTGGAAGCTGTCGCTGGGCGACGAGCCGGTGAGCGCGGCCGAGCTGCAGGCGCTCGCTCGGCACAAGGCGCCGCTGGTGCGCTTCCGCGGGCAGTGGGTGGAGATCCGGCCCGAGGAGGTGCAGGCGGCGCTGCGCCTCTTCCGGCGCGGCGAGTCGGGCGAGATGACGGCCGCCGAGGCGCTGCGGCTGGCCATGAGCGGCGGCGAGGACGCGCTGGCCGACGGGCTCGCCGTGGCCGGCGTGGAGGCGCACGGCTGGCTGGCCGAGCTGCTGGCCGTGGAGGGCGACGCGAAGCTCGTCCCCGCGCGCGAGCCGCCGGGCTTCGTGGGCACGCTGCGCCCGTACCAGCGGCGCGGCCTGGGGTGGATGTCGTTCCTCGACCGCCTGGGCGTGGGCGGCTGCCTGGCCGACGACATGGGGCTGGGGAAGACGGTGCAGCTCCTCGCCCTCCTCCTCGCCGAGCGCGGGGGCGGTGGACGCGGGAAGAAGCGCGCGCCGCGCCCGGCACCCACGCTGATGGTCTGCCCGATGTCGCTGGTGGGCAACTGGCAGCGCGAGGCGGCGAGGTTCGCGCCGGGGCTCGCCGTGCACGTGCACCACGGCGGCGAGCGGCTGAGCGGCGACGCGCTGCGCGAGGCGGTGGCCGGCGCCGACCTCGTCATCACCACCTACGCGCTCGCCGCGCGCGACCGCGACGAGCTGGCTGCGGTCGAGTGGGGGCGCGTGGTGCTGGACGAGGCGCAGAACGTCAAGAACGCGGCGGCCCGGCAGTCGCAGGCCGTGCGCAGCTTCCGCGCGCCGCGCCGCATTGCGCTCACCGGCACCCCGGTGGAGAACCGCCTGGCCGAGCTGTGGTCGATCATGGAGTTCCTCAACCCCGGCCTGCTGGGCAGCGCCAGCGAGTTCCGCCGCGCCTTCTCCGTGCCCGTCGAGCGGTATCGCGATGCCGACGCCGCCGCGCGCCTGCAGCGGCTCACGCGCCCCTTCGTGCTCCGCCGCCTGAAGACCGACCGCAGCATCATCACCGACCTTCCCGAGAAGGTGGAGATGAAGGTGTTCTGCAACCTCACGCGCGAGCAGGCCTCGCTCTACCAGGCCACGGTGGACGAGATGATGGCGAAGGTGGAGAGCAGCGAGGGGATCGAGCGGCGCGGCCTGGTGTTGTCGACCCTGATGAAGCTGAAGCAGGTGTGCAACCACCCCGCGCAGCTCCTGCAGGACCGTTCGGCCATCGCAGGGCGCTCGGGGAAGCTGGCGCGGCTGGAGGAGCTGCTCGAGGAGGTGCTGGCGGTGGGCGACCGGGCGCTGGTGTTCACCCAGTTCGCCGAGATGGGCCACATCCTCCGAACGCGGCTGGAAGAGCGCTTCGCGCGGGAAGTGCCGTTCCTGCACGGCGGTACGTCGAAGACGGCGCGCGACGAGCTGGTGGCGCGCTTCCAGGCGCCCGGCGGCCCGCCGGTGCTGCTGCTGTCGCTCAAGGCCGGCGGCACGGGGCTGACGCTGACCGCCGCGAACCACGTGATCCACTTCGACCGCTGGTGGAACCCCGCCGTGGAAGACCAGGCCACCGACCGCGCCTTCCGCATCGGCCAGCGGCGCGACGTGCAGGTGCGCAAGCTGGTGTGCGCCGGCACGCTGGAGGAGCGCATCGACGCGGTGATCGAGGAGAAGAAGGCGCTGGCCGGCAGCGTCCTGGGCACCGGCGAGGCGTGGCTGACGGAGCTGAGCACCGCCGAGCTGCGCGACGTGGTGGCCCTCGCGGCCGACGCGGTGGCCGAGTGAGGCGGCGATGAGCGACTGGTGGGGCTGGGGCGAGCACGGCCCGCGGCGCGCCGCGAAGAACGGCATCCCCGCGCGCAGCCAGCGCGGCGACATCGGCGAGAGCTGGTGGTCGAAGCGCTTCATCGAGGCGCTGCAGGCCGTGACCGACGCGGGGCGGCTGTCGCGCGGGCGGAGCTACGCACGGACCGGGCAGGTGATGGACCTGGTGGTGGAGCCCGGCCGCGTGACCTCGCGCGTGCAGGGATCGGCGCCCACGCCGTACGCCGTCTCCATCGCGCTCGCCCCCTTCACCGACGCCGAGTGGGCACGCGCCGAGGACGCGCTGGCCGGCGAGGCGCTCTTCGCCGCCGCGCTGCTGGCGGGCGAGATGCCGCGCGACGTGGAGCAGGCCTTCGCGGCCGCGGGGCTCACGCTCTTTCCGACGAAGCCGCGCGAGCTGCGCACCGACTGCTCGTGCCCCGACGCGGCCAACCCGTGCAAGCACGTGGCGGCCACCTACTACATCCTGGCCGAGGTGTTCGACACGGATCCCTTCCTGGTGCTGGCCTGGCGCGGGCGCCCGCGCGAGCGCCTGCTGGAGCGCCTGCGCGAGCTGCGCGCCCCGGCCCCCGACGAGCCGCCCCCCGCCCCCGCCGACGCGGCGGAGGAGCTCGCTCCCGCGGCCGACTTCTGGCGCGCCGGGCCGGAGCTGGCCGAGCTGCGCTTCACCCCCCGCGCCGCCGACACGCCCGACGCCGTGCTGCGCGAGCTTGGCCCGCTCCCCGACGCCGCCGGCGGCCACCCCGTCGCCGCCGCGCTGGCCGAGGCCTACCGCATCTTCACCGCCCACGCCGGCCGTCGGGCGTTGGGGGATGCGGATGCGGATGCGGAAGGGGAGAATGGGGAGGAGTATGGGGGAGAATCTGCGGACGAACCGCTGGGGGGCGAATGAATTCGCTGCAACAACCACACGAAGTCCGCCTTCGAGGACTACTGGCTTTGTTGCCGCCGCATCCCTGGCGCGCGCTACCTGCCGGTCGCAGCCGCGACATCTGCCGATACGCACCGGTGCATCGCCCACAGCCTCGCGCAGTTTGCGAGGCTTCCCATTGTTCTAGCCGCGGCTTCAGCCGCCCTTCGCGAGGGGACGGCTTCCGATGCTGATGCCGCCCTTCGCGAGGGGACGGCTTCCGATGCTGATGCCGCCTTTCGCTCGGGGCCTCCGCTGATGCCGCAAAACCGAAGAGGGCGCCACTCGTGCGAGCGGCGCCCTCTTCGTCATCCCTTCCATCCTGCGTCGATCAGCGGAAGCGGTAGCTGACGGCGAAGCGGGCGGTGAGGATGTTGGACGAGCTGTAGTCGTAGTCGACCACGACCGGGCCGCCGAGCAGCGCCTCGCCCACGATCTCGTCGCGGGCGCGGAAGTCGTCGGTGTTCCAGAAGGCCAGGTAGTCGTGCAGCCCGATCGAGAACGACCACCGGTCGCTCCGCCCGATCCGCGCGGCGGCGTCGGCGCCCAGGTTCAGCGCGAACGCGGTGCTGCCCTTGTTGGCGGCGTCGGGGAACCCGTCGATCGAGCCCCAGTGGGTGCCCACCAGCGACGGCGCCACCGTGATCAGCGCCGACGGGTGGAAGCGGCGGTTGTCGGGCGTGGGGTCCGCCAGGCGCACCTGCACGCCAGCCCGCGCGAACCAGTACGACGGGCCGTCGGTGAAGCGCTCGTCCAGGCTGTCGCCGGCGGCGTCGGCCAGGCGCAGCACGTCCTGCCGGCCCGCCGAGTAGGCGGCGCCGATCAGGAAGTGCACCGGCCCCGCCATCCGCGCGGTCACGTCGATCCCCGCCATGGGGCCTCCGCCGCGCTGGTACGCCAGCAGGAAGGCGTTGCCCTGGTCGTCCACCAGCACGGCGTCGCCCGAGGTGAACGGCACGCGGGCGCCCACGTACGGCGTCACGGAGAAGCGCGACTGCGGCAGGCGCTCCGGCGGCGGCTCGCCGGTCAGCAGCGACCGGTCCTGGGCGGTAGCCGTGAGCGGAAGCGCGAGCAGCCCGAGCAGGGCGAGCGCGCTGCATTTCATGGACTCCTCCTGGTATGCAGGGGGGGTGTGTGGTGCGTTCCGGTAGGTGATGTCCGGGGGATTGGCACCGAAGATAATCCGCCGCCACGCATTGCGGAATAGTGCGCAGTTTTCGCGGGCGCGGGATCTATCGTCTCCATGCAAGCTGAATCCAGCCTGCGACAGGTGTGGACGGACCCCGCTCGGCGGTGTGCGATGTCGGCTGATTTTCAGTGGAAACGCGGTCAAAGAGCTAATCGGTAGATTTACAGCCGCGCGCCCGAGGTCTTTGCCGGTGTCTTTGGCGATCTTCCGAAAGGACGTGGATCTCCGCATCGGAGGCGCCCGCGGCGGGCGCGAAGGTTGCGCTCGGGGCGACGTGGCTCCCTCTTGTGGCCTGCGTCGCGACGCGTCCCGGACGCTTCCTCAATCCTCGATCCATCATCATCCCGCTGAAGGACTTGTCGCACATCTCCAGACGCCCGCGCGTTTCGATGGTCGTTCGCGCCGCCGCCGTGCTGCTGATCGCGCTCGCCGCGTGCACCCCTCCGCCGTCGCCCGCGCCGGTGGTGGACGAGAGCGAGATGGGTCCGCGCTACGTCTCCGTCGACACCATGCCCGGGCGGCCGCCGGTGCTGCGGGAGTGGCCGGTGATGGGCAGCCTGCTGCGCATCAGCGTGTGGCACGCGGACACGGCGCGCGCCCTCGCGGCGATGGAGGCCGCGCGCGCCGCCGTCTTCCGCGTCGATTCGCTGACCTCCGTGGAGCACGCTGGCGGTGAGGTGGCCGCCGCCAACCGCCGCGCCGGCAGCGACAGCGCCACGGTCCTATCGCCGTGGACCGCGGACGTGCTGGGCCAGGCGCTGGCGATCTCGGCCGCATCCAGCGGGGCGCTGGATGTGACGGCGGGCCCGCTGGTGGATGCGTGGGCCTCGCACCGCGCCCGCAACACGGTGCCGACGCAGGCGTTGCGCGACTCGATCGCCGCGCGTGTCGGCTGGGAGAAGGTGCGCTTCGATCGTGCGACGAGGCAGCTCCGGATGCCCGTGCGCGGGATGCGGATGGACCTGTCTGCGATCGCGCGCGGATACGCGGTGGACCGCGCGGTGGAGGCGTTGCGCGCGGGCGGCGTGGCGAGCGGGCTGGTGGACCTGGGCGGGCGATTCCGCGTGTTCGGCGTGGCGCCGGTGGGGCCGCGCTGGATCCTGGGGCTGCAGGACCCGCGCAACGCCGGCGAAGTGTTCGCCTCGGCGCTGGCGGACAGCGGCGGCGTGGCGGTGGTGGGGAGCTACGAGCACTTCTACGTCGCGGGCGATGCGCGCTACTCCACCGTGTTCGACCCGCGCGCCCGCCACCCCGCGCGCGGCGTGGTGGCCGTCTACGTGCTCGCCCCCGCCGCCGCCACTGCCGACGCGCTCGCCAGCGCGCTCTACGTGCTGGGCCCCGAGGCCGGCTGCCGCTACGCCATCGCCCACCCCGGCGTGGAGGCGGTGTGGGTGCGCGACACCGGCGCCCGCGGCGAAAAGGAGGGCCACGACGAAGCCCTCGACCCCGAGCTCGTCGTGATCACCGACGGCCTCGCCACCCGCCTCGAAATCCTCGGCGAAGAGCCGCTGGAAGACAAGCCAACCCCATGCAGCGCCCTTCTCCAAGCCCACTGATCGAACTGCACCTTGGGAGATGGGATTCGATAGCAGGCTGCCGAAGTCAGGCCGGGGTGTGTATCGACCTGCGAAGTGGATCGACCTGCCGAAGTCCGTTCCATGCCCAGAGATCGCGAGCACAAGTAGTCGGTCGGCGGAAGATCCAGCGAGATGCCGCCAGCCTCCGCGCACACCCGAAGTAGCCGCGAGCGAAGCGAGCCCCCGTCCCTCCCCCAGGTTGTTTTGGGGGAGGGACAGGCGCCGTCAGGCGCCAGGGAGAGGGCCCCCCGCGGCCCCTGCTGACCGCGCCGTCTCTCCCGCCGCTTCATCCCCATCAACCCGAAACGACAGCGGGGCCGCATCCAACCGATAGGATGCGGCCCCGTGCCGTCAGCGAGCAACTGCGATCAGGAGCCGCCGTCGCTACTTCCTGCTCGACGAGCTCTTGCTGGACGAGCTGCCGCCGCTCTTGCTCGACGAGCCGCTGCTCTTGGCCGAGCTGCCGCCGCTCTTGGACGACGAGCCGCTGCTCTTGGACGAGCTGCCGCCGCTCCTGGCCGACGCGCCGCTGCTCTTGGACGAGCTGCCGCTGCTCTTGGCCGACGCGCCGCTGCTCTTCGACGAGCTACCGCTGCTCTTGCTCGACGCACCGCCGCTCTTGCTGCCGCTGCTCTTGCTCGACGATGAGCCGCCGCTCTTGGAGCCGCTGCTGCGGGTGGACGAGCTCTTCGACGACGAGCCGCCACTCTTGGAGCCGCTGCTCTTGGACGAGCTGCCGCTGCTCTTCGACGTGCTGCCGCGCGTCGCCCTGCTCGCCGCCGCCGCGCCCAGCGCCGCGCCCGCCGCGGCGCCCGCGGCCGTGGTCAGCGGGCTCTTGCGGCGGCTGGTGCTGCGCTGCTCCTTCAGCCCGCGGCCGGCGCTGAAGCCCACCGTGGTGCGCTCCGGGATCTTGATCTCGGTTCCCGTGCGCGGGTTGCGGCCCGTGCGCGCCGACCGGGTACGCCTGGTGAACTTCCCGAAGCCCGGAATGGACAGCGACCCCGCGGCGTGCACCGCCTCGGAGATGGCACCGGACGCGGTGTCGAAGATCGCATCGACCACGCGCGCCGCCGCTGCCCTGGTGAGCTCGGCCTTATCGGCCACCATGTCGACGAATTCCGACTTGTTCATGTGTCCGCTCTCCCGATCGGCGGTGTTTGCTGCGCGGCCCGTCCGCGCCGAGTGGCCGCTTACGCAACATCGATACCGCGCGAATCAAGAAGCTACAAGGGATCGGCTCACATTGGACGGCCGGCTACCCCCGGCCGAACCCCGAGCGGAAGCCGTCGACCATCTTCCGGGCCTTCTCGGCGGCGTCGCCGAAGGTGTCCTTAGCCGTTTCCTTGTAAGACTTTGCGGCCTCCTGCACGTCGTCGCGGTACGAGCCCTCGGGCTCGCCGCGGCGCCGGTATTCGCCGGCGATGATGCGCTCGTACGCGCCGCTCTCGAACCAGTTGCGCATCTCGGCCACGCGGATCACGGGGAAGGGGTGCGTGGCCCACAGCAGGTTCATCACCTTGAACACCTGGTCGATCAGCTCGTTGCTGGCGCGGTACTCCTCGGCCTGCTCGATGAACGCGGCCAGGTTGGTCTCGGTGAAGGTGCCGCCGGCGAACTTCAGCATGGTGCGCAGGCCGGGTTCGGGCGCCTGCACGGCCAGCAGCCCGGCGCGGTCGCAGCTCAGCTCGGCCTTGCGGCTCCACTCCAGCAGCGCCAGGAACACCGGCAGCGCGATCAGCCCCACCATCCCGAAGCTGGCCATGCTCGACAGCCGCAGCAGGAGCATCAACATGGTGTTGTACAGCGCGTGCCCGCTCATCACGTGGCCCATCTCGTGGCCCAGGACGAAGCGCACCTCGTCCTCGGTGAAGTCGCGCAGCAGCTCCGAGTGCACCATCACGAAGGGCTTGTCCATCCCCAGCGCGGCGGCGTTGTAGCTGGGGTTCTGCGTCACGTACAGCGGGTACTCCGAGGGCGCGTCCAGCGTGCGGTGCACGTCGGCCCAGAGCGCGTGCAGCGAGGGGTGCTGCGTGGGCGACACGCGCACCGCGTTGGCCAGGAACATCAGCCTCACCTGGCGCTCGCCCACGATGCCGAAGAGCTTGCGCAGCACCTCGTCGAAGACGGGGATCTTGCGCAGGGCGTTCAGCGCGGCGCGGTCGGCCGGGTGCTCCCAGCTGCGCGGGTCGATGTCGGTGAGGATGCGCGTGGCGCGGGCCTGCTCGGGCATATGGCCTCGGAGTGTCGGGACGATCAGGAACGGCGAAAGGAAGCCGGGCGTGGAGCGGCGCGGCGGGTGCGTGGGCGGTGGTACGCCGCGCGGGGCGGCGGGGTTTCACGAAACATCCGTTGGCCGGGCGGTGTAACCCAGCCTGCGCGAACGTTTTCCGCCGCCCTACCGCGCCCGTCGCCCAGCGCGTAGATTGCGCGGCAGCCCCCGGCCAGGCCGGCGCCACGGACGGCGCCGCGCGTCGCAGCACCACCATCCATGCATCTTGGAGGCACAACCATGCGCCGTCAACGGACTCGCACGCTCCTGCTCGCGCTCGCCGCCCTCGCCCTTCCGCTGGGCGCGGCCACGGCGCAGGAGTCCACCATGCGCGGCACCTTCACGTTCAACCGCGCGGCCAGCGACGACGTGAACCGCGCCATCGAGACGGCCGTGAGCAAGATGAGCTTCGTCACGCGCCCGATCGCCCGCGGCCGCCTGCGCCGCACCAACCAGCCGTACCAGCGCGTGGTGATCAACTTCACCCCGCAGCAGGTGACCACCACCTTCGACCAGCGCCGCCCGATCGAGAGCCCGGCCAACGGCCAGCCGATCAAGTGGACGCGCGAGGACGGCGAGGTGCTCGACCTGAGCACCGAGTGGCAGACCGGCCGCCTGGTGCAGACCTTCCGCGCCGAGGACGGCTCGCGCACCAACACCTACAGCATCTCGGCCGACGGCGCGACGCTGACCATCCGCGTGACCGTGCGCTCGCCGCGCCTCTCGGCCCCGGTCGAATACAACATGGTCTTCAACCGCGCTTCCTGACGCCGCGGCTCGACCGGCTAGCCGGAGCAGGACGAGGTAAGCAGGGCGCCGGCTCACATCGTGAGCCGGCGCCCTCGTCTTTTGCTGATCCGTGTCTGGATCGACAACGATCAGCCGCGATGCGAGTCGATCCGTCTCCCGGCACCGCGGCGCATCTCCACGATCCAACCCGCAGGCCCAAACGACCGCCCCTCCCCCAGTCGGTTTTGCCAGTCGGTTTTGGGGGAGGGGCAGCGCCGGCGAAGCCCGGCGCGGGGTGGGGGCCTCGCGGGGCGCCCTCAGTCCGCCGCCGACTGGTCCGGATCGTCCCGCCACGACGGGTGCACCGGCTCGCCCGGCGTGCCGATCGCCGCGGGGAGCAGCGCCTGCACCACGCCGGCGCCCGTCTCCCACGCGTCGTACACCTCGGCGTAGCGCAGGCCATGCGGCTGGGCGGCGGCGCGGAGGCGGCGGTCCACCCACTCCGCGTTGCCGAACCCGATCCGCTCGTAGTAGAAGCGCGCCAGCTCGTGGATCTTGTCCACGTAAGGCTCCACGTCCACCACCAGCGCCGGGAGCTGCGAGTACGCGCCGCGGAAGGTGAACACCGGCGCGTCTCCGCGGTGCGGCGGGAGCGGGTGCACCACCTTGGCGAGCCGCGCCAGCGTCACCGCGTCGCGAAAGATCTTGCCGCACGCCTGGTGGTCGGGGTGGCGCATCCCGCG
>DASQLJ010000811.1:0-3161 GCA_035630095.1 Longimicrobium sp. | reverse complement strand
GGAACACCGCGAACACCAGCCCCCCCCACACCACCAGCAGCAGCGCCGCCCACCACCCCCGCCGCGTGCCCACCAGCAGCATCGCCGCGAAGCTCATCGCCAGCACGATCGACAGCCCCAGCTCGTGGATGATCAGGAAGGGGACGATCGGCAGCGCGCCGTACACGAACAGCATCCCCAGCCGCCTGGGCGAGACGACGGAGCCGGGGCGCGCCAGGTTGTAGGCGTCGTCGGCCAGCACCGCCGCCCAGGTGAGCACCAGGAAGGGGAGCAGCAGCTCCCACGGGGTGGTCCCCGCCACCTTCCCCGTCACGCGCGCCTCGGGGAGCAGCGCCAGGCCGAAGAAGACGAGCATGGCGGGGGCGAAGACCCAGAGCTTTCGGTCGCGCGCCCATCTCAGCAGCCAGCTCTGCCGGCTGATCACCAGGTACCCCACCAGCACCAGCAGCGGCGCGATGAAGACGGGGAAGTAGGTCATCCCCTTCGCGAAGAAGCCGCGCGTCTCGCCGCCCACCGCCTGCTTGAAGGGGTCGGGGAGCGGCGGCGGCGGGCCCTGGTACACCACCTCCTGCCGCTCGGGGGTGTACACCCGGTCGATGGTGGAGAGGCGGGAGCGCGTGGCCTTGGCCTGGTTGGCCACCGGGCGCGCCTTGCCGCGCGCCTGGTACGCCGGGTCGGTGAACGCCTGGAACTGCGACGGGCGCGACAGGCAGAAGATGATCACCGGCATCACCACGATCGCCCAGTGCCCGCGGTAGTGCGCCTTGCGCAGGAGGAGGAGCACCAGCGCCCACGCCACCAGCGCCAGCACGTCGCGGAAGAGGATGCCCCCCGCGCCCGGGCTGGTGCCGTGCACCGGCCACACCCCGATGATGATGGAGGCGTGCGCCAGCACGTAGAAGACGGCCGCCAGGAGGAGCCCCCACCAGAGCGGCCCGGGGAGGACGCGCCCGCTGCGCTCGGCGCCGGGTACGTTGTGCGCCTTGATGTCGATGGCGACCCCGACCGGGCCCCCGGCGGCCGCGCCCGCGCCCCGGGGGCGGCGGCCGAACAGGTTGAGCGCCATCAGCGCCTCCGCGCGGGTGCCGAGTCACCGCCCGGCGCCGCCTTCGCCGCCGAGTCGGCCGCCTGCTGCCGGGCCTCGGCGGCGGCCTGCTGCGCTATCCACCGGGTCATCTGCGCGGCGAGGGGGGCGGCGCTGCGGCCGCCCTGCCCGCCGTTCTGCAGGTACACCACCACGCTGTAGCGCGCCCGCCCGTCGGGGCCGAACATCAGCCCGGCGAACCAGCCGTCGGGCACGTGGCCGCGGACCACGTCGGCCGTCCCCGTCTTCCCCCCCATCCTCCACCCGGTGCCCTCCAGGATCGGGAGGGCGCGCACGCCGGTGCCGCGCTGCACCACCTCCAGCATCGCCTGCTGCAGCTTGAGCGAGGTGGTGGGCTTCATCACCGGGCGCCCCTCGGGGAGCTCGCGGAGCCGGTCGGCCTCGAGCGTCACGGGGAGCATCACCCCGCCGTTGCCGATCGCCGACACGAAGCGCGACACGCCGATCGGGGTCACGTCCACCGGCCCCTGGCCGATCGACATCTGCGCCCACTCGAAGGGGTTGTGGCGCTTCATCACCTTGACCCGCGAGGGCGGCGGCGACATCCGCTGCAGCCACTGCGGGTTGCCGCTGTTCCAGAAGTCGAGCGGCGAGCGCGGGCGCTGGTCGGTGTAGACGGCGAAGCCCATCCGCTTCAGCCCGTCCACGAACGCCTCCTCGCCCATGCGCTGGCGCAGCTGCATCCCCATCATGATCGACTGGGTGTTGCAGGAGACCACCAGCATCTCGCGCGGCACCTCCAGCGAGCCGTAGGCGTGGCTCTCGAAGTTGCGGATCGCGGGGGCGCGCTCCGACACCTTGATCTCGGCCGGGCAGGGCATGCGCACGTCGCCCATCCCCGCGTCCCACCATAGGGCGCTCAGCACCAGCTTGAACACCGAGCCGGGGAGCGCGTAGCGCTTGATGCCGAAGGGCACCTGGCTGGCCGTGCCGGTGGCCGCGTAGGCGATCAGCGCGCCGTTGCGCACGTCCTGCACGATCACGGTGCCGGGGAAGCCGGTGCCCTCCAGCAGCCGGTGCGCCTCCAGGGTCGCGGGGGCGCACAGGGTGAGCTGCAGGTCGGTGCCGGCCGGGTGCAGCTCGCCGCGCTCGCCGAAGCGCAGCGGCTGGCGCAGGCGGCGGGCGAAGAGGCGCTCCACCGTGTAGTCGCGCACCTCGGCGCTGTCGCCGCCGCCCACCAGGTTCGCGCCGGCCTCGCCCAGCGGGTAGATGCGGCTGACCTCGCCCTCGCGCACGGCGTAGCGGGCCAGCGCGCGGTCGTCGCGGCCGCTGCAGTCCAGGATCCAGCCGCGCACCTCGGCGCGGTTCAGCTCGGCCAGCCGCGGGTCGCCGAAGCGGCCGTACTGCATCCGCCCGGCCTCGATCTCCTCGCGGTTCCACAGCAGCCGCGCGTGGCCGAAGGCGTAGAGGAGCGCCAGCAGCACCATCGCCAGCGAGATCCGCTGCGCCCACTGCTCGCGGCGCTCGCGGGTGGCGGCCACCAGCCAGCGCACGATGGCCAGCACGGCGCCCACGCCGAAGAGGAGGTAGACGCCGCGGAGGGCGTAGTTGAGCAGGGTGTCGGCGACCACGGGCGCTAGTCCACGCGGGAGAGGCGGAGGACGGTGTTCCCCATGCGCACGGTGTCGCCGGGGCTCATCTCGCGCTCCTGGTGCGCGTCGAGCGGCTGCTCGTTCACGAAGGTGCGGTTCTTGGAGTCGAGGTCGGTCACGTACAGGCGCCCGCCGTTGGTGCGGAAGCGCGCGTGGCGGCCGCTCATGTAGCGGTCGCCCATGGCGAACACGCCGGGCTCGGGCTTGCGCCCCACGGTGATCTCGCCGTCCACGCGCACCGGCTCGTGCCAGCTCTCGCTGCTCACCACCTCCAGCAGCGCGCCGCGCGCGCCGCCGGGGCGCGCGAAGGCGGCCGGCTGCGGCGCGGGCGCCGCGGGGGCGCGGGGCGGCTCGGGCACCAGCGCGCGCTCGCCGCCCCCGCGGCCGAAGAGCTGCTCGGCCGGCGGCTGCGCCTCTTCGTGCAGCCCCAGCGGCTTCACGAAGGCGAACTCGCGCTTGGTGTC
>DASQLJ010000810.1:0-5933 GCA_035630095.1 Longimicrobium sp. | reverse complement strand
CGCGACGACGTGGCGTGGGAGAGCGACCGCATCGCCTTCCGCATCTACGGGCAGGGGCTGTGGAAGGCGAGCGAGTACCAGCCGCTGGTGAGCAGCGGGCTCGACGTGTGGCTGAAGAGCGTGCGCGACCTGGTCGTGGAGAAGTGGTACGCCAAGGGGCACGACGCCTACCACGTGGACACCGGCGAGGGCGCCGACTTCTACAGCGTGGGCCCCACCCTCGGCGCCGGCGGCGACGCCCCGTGGCGCGACGGGAAGATGTGGCCCGCGAAGAACTTCCGGAGCCACCGCATCATCGCCACCGGCCCCATCCGTACCGTCTTCGAGCTGACCTACGATCCGTGGGACGCGGGCGGCGTGCAGGTGACCGAGACCCGGCGCTTCACCCTGGACGCGGGCCACAACCTGTTCCGCGGCGAAAGCACCTTCACCAGCGCCGACGGGAGCGACGTGCCGTACGTGATCGGCACCGTCAAGCGCGAGGGGCTGGTGGGCTCCACCAGCCGCGCCGGCGCGTGGGGGTGGCTGGCGACGTGGGGCCCGGTGGAGCGCAAGAACGGCGGCCACGGCGAGCTCGGCACCGCCGTGCTGATGCCCCGGGAGCGCATCACCGACGTCCGCGAGCTGGGCGACCACTACGTGCTGGGCGCTGTCGCGCGCTCCGGCGTCCCCGTGGCCCACTACATCGGCGCGGGGTGGAGCGACAGCGGCGACTTCCGCGGCGTGGAAGACTGGTGGCGCCACCTCGACCGCATGTCGCAGCGGCTGGCGAACCCGATCGCCGTCACCGTCGTCCCCGCTCGCTGATGCGGCGGTCGTCCCTCGCGCTGGTCGCGGCGGCGCTGGTCGCGGCGGTCCTTCCGCCCGTCGTCCGCGCAGCGATGCCGCAGCGGCCGAACGCGGTGGTCGATGCCGCCTACCGCGGCCGCGACGGCGCGGTGGTGGACGGCTCGTATCGGTATCGCACCGTCGCCGCGGCGCTGGCGGCGGCGCCCTCCGCCTCGGCGAGGCCGCACGTCATCCTCCTGCGCCCCGGCCGCTACCGCGAGAAGCTGAGCGTCGACAAGCCCAACATCACCCTGCTGGGCGAGGATCGCGACCGCACCGTCATCACCTTCGACGCGGCGAGCGACACGCCCGCACCGGGGGGCGGCACCTACGGCACGCGCGGCAGCTTCACCCTGCGCGTCACCGCCCCGGGCTTCCGCGCCGAACGGCTGACGGTCGAGAACGCGTACGACTACCCGGCCAACTACGCGAAGGCGAACGACGATCCGACGAAGTTCCGCAACCCGCAGGGCGTGGCGCTGATGCTGGACGGCGCCAGCGACCGCGCCGTGTTCGAGAACTGCCGCATCACCGGCCACCAGGACACGCTCTTCGCCAACGCCGGGCGGGCCTGGTTCCACCGCTGCATCATCACCGGCCACGTCGACTTCATCTTCGGCGCCGGCCGCGCGGTGTTCGACGACTGCGACATCGTGTCGCGCGACCGCGGCAGCCGCACGCGCAACGGCTACGTGGCCGCGCCCAGCACGCCGCTCTCGCAGCCGCACGGCTTCCTGGTCGTCAACAGCCGTTTGAAGAAGGAGACGCCCGCGCTGGCGCCCCGCACCGTGGCGCTGGGCCGCCCCTGGCACCCGGCCGCCGACCCGCTGGCGGTGGGGAGCGTCGTGTACCTGGACTGCTGGATGGACGACCACGTGGGCGCCGTCGCCTGGGACTCGATGGCGGCGACGGATTCCGCCAGCGGCCGGCGCCACTGGTATCGCCCGCAGAACTCGCGCTTTTTCGAGCACGGCACCACCGGCCCCGGCGCCGTTTCCTCCCCCAACCGCCGCGTCCTCTCCGACGGCGAGGTGCTCGCCTACACCGTCGCCCGCGTGCTGGACGGCTGGGACCCGGCGGGGCGGTAGGGCCGCCGCGGATCGACGGGTGATCCTGGCGAAAACGAGTTTTCCGATTCGAGGAGACGACGCGCAAATCCGTGGAGGACGTGCCGCGTCTCGGCGGCGCGTTGATTTTCGTGGTAATCCCTCGTATTAACCGTGGGCTCCCCTGAACGCAGTCTCCACCTTCGAAAGGAACATCGCCATGTCGAAGGTTGTCGCGATCATGTCCATGTCGCTCGACGGCTACGTCGCCGACCGCAACGATGGCGTGGGCGAAGTGTTCGACTGGTACTTCGCCTCGGGGGACGTCGAATTCCCTACCGGAGGGTCGGACCCCATGACGTTCAAGGTGTCCCCGCCGAGCGCCGAGCACCTTCGCGGTCTCTGGTCCGCGCTCGGTGCCGTGCTCACCGGACGACGCACGTTCGACGTCGCCCAGGGCTGGGGTGGCAATCACGCGTGGGGACCGGCGTTCGTCCTTACCCACGAGATCCCCGCCGGATGGCCGCGACCCGACTCGACGGTCCACTTCGTGACCGACGGCATCGAAAGCGCCGTAAACCAGGCCAGGTCCGCCGCCGCCGGGAAGTCCGTCGGCGTCCACGGCGCCGACACCATCCAGCAGCTCCTGAACGCCGGCCTCCTCGACGAGATCCACGTCGACATCGCCGCGGTTCTTCTCGGCTCCGGCGTGCGGCTCTTCGACGGTCTCGCCGGCACGCCGGCCCTCCTCGGCAACCCGACGGTGATCCCGGGCGTCGGCGTCACACACCTGCGCTACCCGGTGCGCAAGGCGTAGTCGCCCCGAGTGAGGACAGCCGGTTTTCCGTCGTACCAGATCGGGAGATTGGCTGAAAAGCAGGCCGACGAGGTTGCCGGGACCGAGCCGCGATGCTGGCCCCCACGCCGATGAGCCTCGCGCAGTTTGCGAGGCTTCCCATTGTTCTAGCTGCGGCTTCAGCCGCCCCGTCGCAGATGCCGCCCCGTCGCAGACGCCGCCCCATCGCAGATGCCGCCCCGTCGCTGATGCCGCCATTGTCGCCGATGCCGCCCCGTCGCAGATGCCTGGGGCGTCGTTGATGCCGGCCGCGACGTGGAGTCCACCGTATTTCGCGTCACCACCGCCCATGTTCGCCGCCCCCACGAGCATGGCTCGCATCAAGAGGAACCTGCGGCGGATGGCGCGGTATTCACCGGTGCGGGTGCCGCACGCCTGGCGTGTTCATCACCGTTGACGGGGCACCGGGAGCACACTACGTTGTGCGCCCCCATCGCTCCCGGGACCCGAGCGAGCCGCAGGCAACTTTACAGGACGCCCAGTGCAGATGAGCACCACGCAGCCACGCGCGCAGCAGATCCGGACCGGCAGAGGCCGGGCCCGTTTCGGCGTGCCGGTGCGGCTCTGGAGCGAGATGCCCTTCCGTTCGGGGGGGAGACGGGCGTAGGCGCGGGTTTCGGCACCGCGCTCCGCCTCGCTTCCCGCCCGGCTGCAACCGCAGCGCCGGGCGGGTTTCTTTTCCGGCGGGCAGATGTTTTGCAGAGCGACGACCTTCCGGCCTTCGCGCCAACCAGTGGCGCGGGGCGCCCGAGGGCGATATCAGGCGACTTGACGACATGGCTACGGCAGCGCGGAAGAACACCCCGGCACGCAAGCGCAAGCGGACGGCCCCCCGGGCCGACGGCGAGTTCGGCGCGCCGAACGAGGATCAGTCCAGTCTCGACCAGTACCTCAAGGAGGTGAGCACCCACAAGCTGCTCACCGGCCCCGAGGAGAGCGAGCTGGGCCGCCGCGCGCGCCTGGGCGAGGAAGACGCGATCAACGAGCTGGTGCGCGCCAACCTGCGCTTCGTGATCAGCGTGGCCAAGAAGTACCAGAACCGCGGCGTCTCCCTCTCGGACCTGATCCAGGAGGGGAACGTGGGGCTGGTGACGGCCGCGCGTAAGTTCGATCCCGAGCAGGGGGTGAAGTTCATCTCCTACGCGGTGTGGTGGATCCGGCAGGCGATCCTCTCGGCGCTGGCCAACCAGGGGCGCAGCGTGCGCGTGCCGCTGAACCGCGCCAGCGACCTGGCCAAGATCTTCCGCGAGCGCGAGCGGCTGAAGCAGGAGCTGCGGCGCGACCCGTCGCCCGAGGAGCTCAGCCAGGCCACCGGGCTCAGCCCCGAGATCGTGGAGAGCCTGCAGACGCTGAACGCCGCCGAGATCCGCCTCGACGCCCCGATCGGCGACAGCGACGACAGCCAGCTGATGGACCGCTTCATCGCCGAGGAGGCGATCGTCACCGAGGACGAGGTGGAGGAGCGGCTGCTGTCGGAGCGGGTGGAGAAGGCGCTCGGCACGCTGCAGCCGCGCGACGCCAAGGTGCTCAAGCTCTACTTCGGGCTGGAGGGCGGGCGCGAGCACACGCTCGAGGAGATCGGCGACATCCTGGGCGTGACCCGCGAGCGCATCCGCCAGCTCCGCGACCGCGCGCTCAAGCGCCTGCGCGAGGGCGAGATGGGCGAGGCGCTGGCCTCCTTCGCCGCCGCATGAGCACACGGCCGGCCCACGGCACCAGGGCACTCCGCCACCCGGCGGAGTGCCCTTTGCATTCCCATCATCTTCTCGGTTCCATGACTCCGATCTCCCCCGCACGTTCGCACGCCCCCACCCGCCGACTCGACACCCCGCCATGCTGACCGGAACGGTGCTGCGGCGGGAGGGCGGCGTATACGAGGTGGAGACCCCCGGCGGAATCACCGAGGCGGGGCTGCCCGGCAGGATGAAGCGCAACGACCGCTCGGGCGACATGGTGGTGGTGGGCGACCGCGTGGACATGGAGCGCGAGCAGGCCGGCACCGGCGAGGCATGGTCGATCGTGCGGGTGCACGAACGCAGCACGGTGCTGAGCCGCCGCGCGCCGGGGAAGGCGCCGCGGCCCAAGGTGATCGCCGCCAACCTCGACCAGGTGATGATCGTGTTCGCGGCCGCCAACCCCGCGCCTCACCTGCGCATGCTCGACCGCTTCCTGGTGATCGCCGAGGACGCCGAGATCCGCCCCGTGGTGGTCGTCAACAAGGTGGACGTGTCGGGCGAGGACGAGGCGCGCCGCACCTTCGCGCCCTACGAGAAGGCCGGGTACGAGGTGATGTTCACCGCCGCGAAGAAGGGGATCGGCCTGGAAACCCTGCGCGAGGCGCTGTGCGGGTGCACCTCGGCGCTCACGGGCCCGTCCGGAGTGGGGAAGAGCAGCCTGCTGAACGCCATCCAGCCGGGGCTGGGTCTGCGCGTGTCGGCGATCAGCGAGGCGCTGAACAAGGGGCGGCACACCACCGTCACCGCGCAGCTCATCCCGCTGGAGTGCGGCGGCTACGTGGCCGACACGCCCGGGCTGCGCGAGCTGGGGCTGTGGGAGGTGGACCCGCAGAACCTCCAGTTCTACTTCCCCGAGTTCGCGCCGCTGCGCGACCGCTGCCGCTACCCCGGCTGCACGCACATCCACGAGCCCGGCTGCGCCGTCCGCACCGCGACGGATGCCGGCGAGCTCGACTTCGGCCGCTACGACAGCTACCGGCGCATGTTCACCGGCGAGGACGAGGAGTGGCGGTAGAAGGCTTGACGGCGGACGAATCCGAACACATAGTTACGGTGTAAGGAGCGTGCGCTTAAAGGAGCCACAAATGATGAATTTGGACGCGGATCGCGGCGCTTCCGGCCCCAACCGGTCCGCACCCATCGGTCGGAAGCCCAATGTTCCCGACCGGCGCCGAACTCGACGAAGTGTTCGCGGAAGCGGCACGTTCCGGCCTGCACACGCCCGAACGGCTGGCGTGGATGCGCCAGCACGGGATCCGCCCCGCGACGAAGCGCTGGGAGCCTCGGGAGCCGGTGAAGCAGCGCTCCGCGTGGCTTGCGTTCGTACTGAGCTCGACTTTGGCCTTTCTCAGGCGGCGTAGGCGAGGGTTTCTATCAGGCACCTGAACAGAGGGGCCGGAAATTCTTCTGGTTCGCCGTCGGACCGTGACCCCGAAGTATTTCTCACCTCCCAGAGATGGCGGCGCG
>DASQLJ010000809.1:0-7435 GCA_035630095.1 Longimicrobium sp. | reverse complement strand
TTTCGGGCCGAGGGTGGATGCCGTCGCCTCCTCGTCGCCTCGGCGGAGGTCAGGAGGACATGGCCTCGCGCATCTCGTCCAACAGCATGCGCACCAGCTCGGCGGCGGGGAGCTGGCGCGCGCGGGCGGCGCCGGTGCCGGCCCACAGCGACAGGTATTCCGGCTCGCCGGTCTTCGCGGCGGCGGCGCGCATGGGCCGGGTGAGCGTGTTCTGCGCGGGGAAGGGGAGGATGTCGCCCTCGTGCGCCCGCATCCGCCGGATGAACGCGTTCTCGAAACCCCGCGCGTGCCGGCCCGAGAAGGCGCGGGTGATCACGGTCCGATCATCCACCGCGGCTAGGATCGCCTCCTTGTACACCGGCGCCGCGCCGGATTCGGGGCAGGGTACGAAAGCGGTGCCGAGCTGCACGGCGCTGGCGCCCGCCCGCAGCGCCGCGGCCACGTCGCGCCCGTCCATCAACCCGCCGGACGCGATCACCGGCACATTGGTCTCGGCGGCGATCCCGGCCGTCAACTCCAGCGTGGGCACCATCGACGCGTCGAAGTCGCCGGCGAAGGTGCCGCGGTGCGCGCCGGCCTCGGCGCCCTGCGCCACGATCCCGTCCACCCCCGCTTCGGCCAGCATCGTCCCTTCCCGCACCGTGGTCGCCGTCCCCAGCACCGTGATCCCCGCCGCGCGCAGCCGCCCCAGCGCCTCCGCCGGCGGGATGCCGAAGGTGAAGCTGAACGCCACCGGCCGGGCGTCGAGCACCACCTGGAGCTGCGCCTCGAACGGGTCGGGCGGAACGGCGGGAGCCTCGGGCGCGGGGAGCCCCAGCTCGGCGTGCACCTCGCGCATCAGCGCCAGCATCGGCGCGGCGGCGCGGTCGATTCCCGCGTGGTAGCCTCCCGCGAACAGGTTCACCGCGAACGGCCGGCCGGTGAGCGCGCGGACGGCACGTATCTCCTCGCCGATCTGCTCCGGGGTGAGATACGCCCCCGCGAGTGACCCCATCCCGCCCGCGTTCGACACCGCGCCGACCAGTTCCGGCGTGGACGGCCCTCCGCCCATCGGCGCGGCGATGATGGGGTGCTCGATACCCAGGCGGCGAAGAAGCGGATTGTCCATCATCCGTATCGACTCACGTCCTTGAATCTCCGGGCATCCTCGTCAGCCCGACCGATGGAAATCCCAACGCACTCGCGCACCTGTTCGCCCCGCGCTCACGCACCCGTTGAACCCAGGCGCCGAAGCGCGCTAAAGCTTCCTCAACCACACCCGCTCGACGCGATGATCCCGCCCCTTCTCCAGGATCAGCCGCGCGCGATCACGCGTGGGCTCGATGTTCTCGCGCAGGTTCACGGCATTGATCGTCTGCCACACCTCGCGGCCGAACGCCATCGATTCCTCCTCGCTCATCCCCACGGCGTACTGGTGGAAGAAGGAGGTGGGGTCGCGGAAGGCGGTCTCGCGCAGGCGCTGGAAACGCTGCAGGTACCACGTCTCCAGGTCCTCCTCGCGCGCGTCGATGTAGATGGAGAAGTCGAAGAAGTCGCTCACGAAGGTTCGCGGCGCGCGGTCGGCGCCCACGTTCCCCGTCTGCAGCACGTTCAGCCCCTCGATGATCAGGATGTCGGGGCGGCACACCATCATCTCCTCGCCCGGGACGATGTCGTACACGAGGTGCGAGTAGACGGGGGCGCGCACCTCGTCGGCCCCGGACTTGAGCTCGGCCAGGAAGCGCACCAGCCGGCGCACGTCGTAGCTCTCGGGGAAGCCCTTGCGGTGCATGATGCCGCGCTCTTCCAGCACCGCGTTGGGATACAGGAAGCCGTCGGTGGTGACCAGGTCCACCTTGGGGTGGTCGGGCCAGCGCGCCAGCAGCGCCTGCAGGATGCGCGAGGTGGTGCTCTTGCCGCCCGCCACCGAGCCGGCGACGGCGATCACGTACGGCACCTTGGCCGCGGGGCTCCCCAGGAAGGTGTCGGTCACGCGGAAGAGCTGCTGCGTGGCGGCCACGTAGAGGTTGAGCAGGCGCGAGAGGGGGAGGTACACCTCCATCACCTCGTCCATCGACACGTGCTCGTCGGCGCTGTGCAGCGCCTGCAGGTGCTCCTGCGACAGCGTGAGCGGCGTGCTGCCGCGCAGCCGCGCCCACTCCTCGCGCCCGAACTCCACGTGCGGGGAGAACACGGAGCCGTCGCCGGGCACCCGGCCGAAGGGATCGGTCATTACGGAAGGGTGCGAAAGTGCGAGAGTGCGAAAGTGCGGATCGGCACGGGTGCGTGGGTGCGGGCGGCGCGATGGGTGCGCGAGTGCGCTCGGGCTCCGGCGGAGCTTGAGAGTATGTCCACGCGCCCTCCGCAGCCAGTGTGCACGCGAAAACCGGGGCGGCCCCTCGCGCGGAGCCGCCCCGGTCGGTCGAGAGGACGCCGTCGCAGGCCGTCCCCTGTTCCCTATCCCCTGTCCCCTGCCGTCACGGACGCAGGCTCAGCCCCACGCCGATGCCGAAGTACTGGGCGTCGCCCACCTTGCGGAAGCGGGCCATGGGGGTGAGCGCCACGCCGTTGCCCACCGGGTAGTCGGCGCCGATGCCGGCCTCGAAGCCGGTCTCCTCGTGGAAGAGCACGCCGAACTGCGCGAACGGCGTCCACACGCCGGCGCCGGTGCCCAGCCGCACGCGCCCGCCCAGGTCGAAGCCGTCGTCCTCGGCCTCCGCGTCGCCGTCGCCCTTCTCGTCGAACTCGAAGCGCGAGTAGCCGCCGTAGATCATGAAGTTGGGCGTCAGGTCGAAGCCCCCCATCACCCCCCACCCCAGCCCCGTGCCGAAGCCGTCGGCCAGGTCGCCCGTGGGGATCCCGGCGTCGATCCGCAGCTCGGCGGTGATGGGCAGCGTTCCCTGCGCGGCGGCGCGGTCGGCGCCCGCGGCCAGCGCGGCCAGCGCGAACACACCCACGATCACTCTCTTCATGGCCTGGTTCCTCGGTCGGGTTTGGAATCGGGTTCGGCCCCGGCGCGCCGGAGCCGCGGGTTCGGCCGCATCGGGCCCGGCCGCGCCGCACCGGGGGGCAAGCATCGCTCCCCGCGGCGCGCGGCGCACGCAAGGCGTTGCGCGGCAACATCGTAGCGGATGTCGACGGCGGACGGCAAGCACCGGCGGGCGCCCGCTTTGTCTACGGACTGGGACGGGCCGTGTCACAGCGAGGCGGCAGGCCGTCCCGTCGCCCCGCGCGCCGCGCCGCGGCGGCGGATCTCCGGCCGGATCCGTCGACCCGCCGCGGCCGATCCGAACCGGCGGCTTTCGTTGCGGCACGGTCATTGTATGTCGGGCGCCACCTATGGAATACACCGAAGACCATTTTCTCTTTCCGCTCGTCACCGAGCCGAAGAGCCGGTGGGAGAAGGCGGGTCTCAGCCCCAGGCAGGAGCGGTCGTTCAACCGCGTGTCGCTGCTGCTGGTGGCGCTGTTCCTGACCGGGTGGCTGTACAGCATCTTCCTTGCGCCGCCGGCGGACCTGCAGGCGCGCGCGCCCGTGGCCCGCATCGCCGGCGCCCTCACCCGCACGCCGCTGGCCGGCGACGCGCCGCCCGAGGCCGCGTTCGTCACCGAGCAGGTGGTGGAGAGCTTCTCCAGGAGCTACCAGCGCGACATCGGCATGCTCAGCGGCGCCGTGCGCGTGAAGGTGCTCAAGCCGGGCGAGGCGCTGACCGCGCCGCGGGGCCTGCCCCGCGGCGCGCAGGTGCAGATGCAGCCCACGCAGGGCACCGCCGGCGCCGCGGTGGACCCGGCCGCGGGGACGCAGAACCCCGGCATCTGGAACGTGGTGCTGAAGATGGCCGACGCGCTGCGGCCGGCCAGCGACGTGGCGGTGATCACCCTGGTGCCGCTCTCGGCCAAGACGTCGGGGCGCATCGGCGGCTACCGCATCGGCGCGTGGCCGTTCGAGCGCGGCGGCGCGCCCAAGCCGATCTACGAGCCGCCGCCGGGGCTGGTGAAGGTCACCCCCGAGAACATGAACCTGTGGCTGAGCGAGCACGTCCAGCTCAAGGACTTCATCACCAAGGGGCAGAACGACGTGTGGCCCAAGTACGTGGCCATGCAGCCGCAGGTGCTCGACAAGGTGGAGCTCACCCTGCAGGAGCTGGAGCGCTCGGGGACGCCGGTCAAGAACATCTTCGTGGTCAGCGCCTTCCGCACCCCCAGCTACAACGAGGGCGGCGGCAACACCGCCGGGCGCGCCTCGCTCAGCCGCCACATGTACGGCGACGCGATGGACTTCTGCATCGACAACAATGGCGACGGGCGGATGGACGACCTGAACGGCGACGGCCGGGTGACCGTGGCCGACGGGCGGGTGATCGGCGAGGCGGCCGAGCGGGTGGAGCGGGCGCACCCGCAGATGGTGGGCGGGATCGGGATCTACGCCCCCACGGGGGGGCATTCGGGGTTCGTGCACCTCGACACGCGTGGGTATCGCGCCCGCTGGTAACGGGGGCTGGGGGATGGGCGGCTCTTACGGTGGAGGATGACGATGGCGGAGGCGAGCGGCGGGCCCGGGGCGGACGACAAGCGGCACCACGACGAGAGCGAGGAGCACCTCCCGCCCGAGATGGACGTGCGCGACGAGGACATGGAGCCCCACGAGGGTCTCCGCTACGTCGCGCGGCTGTTCAAGGTGCTGGCGGTGCTGCTGATCCTGCTGCTGATCGGCGAGGTGATCCTGGGGCTGGTGAACCGCGGCAACGAGGCGATCCCCACGCTGATGGTGGAGGCCACGCGCATCATCGTGTTCGCCGGCCTGCTCTGGGGCGCGGGCGACATGGCGCTGATGCTGATCGAGAGCAACCACGACCTGCGCGCCACCCGCATCCTGGTGGGCCGGCTGAACGGCAAGGTCGCGCGCCTCGAGGCCCACTACCTCCCGCGCTCCGCCACCCCCAGCCGTTCGCGCGCCCGCGGCGGCGCCATCACCGGCGACGTGACGGACCGCGCGACCTACACCCCCGACGCCCCGCAGCAGGAGCGCCCCCCCTCGCACCGCGAAGGCCTGGGCTGACCCGAGCGTCCGCGGCGGACGGGGAGCACGACAGGTCCGACGTCCGCCACGGCGCCGCCGTCGCGAGCCGCGAGCGAAGCGAGCCCAGGTCCCTCTCCCCGGCCGTTTTGGGGGGAGGGACAGGCGCCGCCAGGCGCCAGGGTGGGGGCCCCCGCGGCGCCGGTCGACGGGCATCCGAGGGTATCTTCGAAGGACAAAAAGAAAGACGGCCCGCCTCGCGAATCGCGATGCGGGCCGTCTCTCTCATCCATCCCAGCCGGATCGTCTTACACCGGCACCGGCAGGAGCATGCGGAAGGAGTTGCGCGCCCGGTTCAGGCGGCTCTTCACCGTGCCCACGGGGATGCCGATCTGCTCGGCGATCTCCTCGTAGGTGCGGTCCTCCACCTCGCGCATCACGAACGGGATGCGGTGGTGCTCGTCCATCCGCTCGATGGCGGCGTCGATCGCCTCGCGCAGCTCGCGGCGGTACGCCTCGCGCTCGGGGTTGTGCCCCGTGGCCGCGAACTCCACCGGCCGGCTCGGCGCGCCGTTGCTGCTGGCCTCGGGCCGCAGCTCGCTGAACGTGGTTTCCCGCCGCCGCGAGCGGTTGCGGAACTCGTTCTTCAGCAGGTTGTTCGCGATCGTGTGGATCCACGTCGAGAACTTCCGCGCCGGGTCGTAGCTGTCGCGCGCGCGGTGGATGCGCAGGAAGGTGTCCTGCGTGAGGTCCTCCACCCGCTCCTCGTCGTTCAGGCGCTTGCGCAGGAAGCCCTGGATTCGCGGCTGGTAGCGGTCCACCAGCACCCGGAACCCCTCGCCGTCACCCTGGGTGTATCGCTGAAAGAGCTGCTCGTCGCTGAGCTCTGCCAGGGCAGCCTTCTGCCCCGGCTCCGAGACGCTCCGCAGCACACCGCGTCCGGCGGGATGCTGCGCCGCATCGAACTGTGCGGCGGCGCTCTTGAGATCGATGGCTGTTTTCATGGATCAAATATATACCCCCGCCCCCTCTTTGTCGAGGGTCGTTCACCGGTGAACCATGTTAGCAACCGGTTAGATTACAAGGGGTTACGTGCAGTCTGAAAAGGTTCCCCACCCTCTGCCTTGAGGCTGGAAGTCGCAGGGATGAAACGACTTGGGGGGCGGCGGAGAAACTGCAGATCCCGGCTTCCCGATCCACCCCGGCGTCCCGCCCACGTCTCCGCGCGGCGAAGCGGACGAAACCCCGCCCGCTCCTTACCCGCCTCCCACCCCGATGCCGCCGAAACAGCCTCGCGCAGTTTGCGAGGCTTCCCATTGTTCTGGCCGCGGCTTCAGCCGCCTTCCGACAATCCCACCGACGACGCCCGAATCTCCCCCTCGCCCCTGCGTTTCCCCTCACCGCCCCGCCGTCGCCCCCTGCCGCGGCCCCCGCGTCCCTCGCTCCCGCTCCTCCGGCCGCCGCTCGGCCACGCGCTGCCGGGTCTCCGCCACGTTCAGCGCCGTGAACAGGATCGACCCCAGCGTCAGCTGGAAATAGAACGTCAGCAGCCGCCACCCGGCCGTCGCGATGCCGATCACCCGGTCCGGGAGCAGTGCGCTGTAAACCAGCACGAACGCCGCCTCGGCGCCGCCCGAGGCGCCCGGCGTGGGCACGAAGTTCATCGCGGTGAAGATCACCCACTGCAGCAGGAAGAAGAGGACGGGGTCCACCTGCCGCTCCGGCGCCAGGAAGTACGCCAGCGCCGTCACCACCGAGTAGCGCGACGTCCACTGAACCGCGGTGATCACGAAGGTGAGCGCGAAAAGGCGCTTGCCGCGCCGCAGCACCAGCTTCTGCACCTCGCGGTAGTCCGTCCACGTCTTCCGCAGCCGCCGGCGGAGCTTCGCCGTCCAGCGCAGCCCCCGCGCCTGCGGCCGCTCGCCCAGCCGGCCGATCAGCAGCGCGTGCCAGAGCGCCCACGCGGCGAACACCACCAGCGCGGCGACCACCGCCACCACCGCCGCCTTCCCCCGCAGCTCGCGCCCCAGCGCGCGGATCAGCGGCAGCCGCCACGCTCCGCTCACCACCACCGCCGTGGGGATCGCGGTGGCGAAGAAGAGCAGGTCCTCCAGGTAGCCCAGCGTGACGATGGAGGCCGCCTGCCCCTGCGTGACCCCCTTCTGCACCATCATCCCCCAGCGGAACACCTCCGTGCCGCTGGCCGTGGGCACCACCGACGACGCCAGCTCGCTCCCCAGCGTGATGCGGAAGGTGTCGCGGAAGCGCAGGCGCACGCCGATGAAGCGCGTCCAGATCAGCATCCGGAGCGCGTTGGTGAACCAGGGGATCAGCGCCAGGACCAGCGCCAGGTAGAGGTACCTGCGGGGGAGGGAGCCCAGGGTGGCGAAAACGGAGTGGTCGGTGGCGTACCAGCTCCACCACACGTTCGCCAGCACAC
>DASQLJ010000808.1:0-13246 GCA_035630095.1 Longimicrobium sp. | reverse complement strand
GTCAGCAGCCCCTCGTCCGACCGGCCGATCAGGTCGTCCACCGTCACCAATCCCGCGTCCGCCGCTTCCTGGACGAGCCGCTGGTAGAGCACCGTGCCCGCGCGCACCGCGTGGTGCCAGTACACGTTGCGGAACATCTGGTACTTCGCGAAGAGCAGCGACTCGAGCGCGGAGAGCCCCTTCTCGTGGATGCCGATCTCGAGCCGCCCGCTCTCCGGGTCGCGCACCAGCGTCAGCGCGTGCAGCAGCCGGTCCACGTCCACCGCGCCGTACGGCACGCCGCAGAACAGCGCGTCGCGGTTCAGGTACTCGATCTTGTCCAGGTCCAGGCTCCCCGACACCAGCCCCTGCAGCGGCGAATCGGATCGGGCGCGGATCAGCGCCTCCACGCGCGCGCGGCCGCCCGGCGCCACCCCCTCCAGCACCTGCTCGATCCGCGGCGCCGAGAGGAAGCGGCCGGTGAGCGCCTCGTGGTTGCCGGGCACCCACTCGCCGCCCAGCTCCTCGAGCGCGTGGCTGAACGGGTAGTGCCCCACGTCGTGCAGCAGCGCGGCGTACGGCACCAGCGCGCAGTCGTGCGGATCGACGCCGGCCAACTCGCCGCGCTCGCCCAGCAGCCCCATCGCCCAGCGGGCCAGGTGGTACACGCCCAGCGCGTGGTCGAACCGCGTGTGCGTGGCGCCGGGGTACACCAGGTACGCCAGGCCCAGCTGGCGGATGTTGCGCAGCCGCTGGAACTCGGGCGTGTCGATCAGCGCGACCGCCGTGGGGTCCAGCCGGATGGTGTTCCAGAGCGGGTCGCGGACGACCTCGAACTCGTGCGGGGGTGCGCTTGGGGACATGGCCGCGGAAAGTGGCGGCGGTAGACGCCCGCGGCAAGGTGCGGAGACGCCGCCGGAGGGCTCGCGGCGCGGCGATCACGCGCCTCCGATCGCGACATGCGAGGCGCGGCTTGAGGCGGGTTCGGGAGGTGGCGTGTTTCGGGCGACTCCGGCGGATGCAGCCGAGCGGGCGGCGACGGCCGGGGGTGGGTCGCGTCGGACGGGCTGGGGAGCGTTGCCGCGGCGCGGCGCCCTCTCCGGCCGGCCCAGGCCGTCCACCTCTCCCGTTCCGGGGGAGGTTGTGGGGCGGGCACCCGGCCACGCCACGGCCTCAGCGTGTACGAAACCCGGCAGGGCGCGCCGGCACCCACCGCCCTCTCCCGCGAAGCGGGGGAGGGCGAGCGCTCTCAGGCGCGGGGAGGGGCCCCCCGCGGCGCCCCCGAAGCGCACCTTCGCTCGTCCCCCCAGCCTTTCGCCCCGCCCGCCCGCCTGCCATCTTCCCGCGGCATTTGTCAGTCAGTCAGCTTGACAGACATACTACCCCCGAGGATCACCCATGAACGATAGCACCAGCGCCGCTTTCCGCACCGAAAAAGACTCGCTCGGCGAGATGCGCGTGCCCGCCAACGCGCTGTACGGCGCGCAGACGCAGCGCGCGGTGGAGAACTTTCCCATCAGCGGGATCCCGTTCCCGCGGCGCTTCATCCACGCGATGGGCACCATCAAGAAGGCCGCCGCGCTGGCCAACCAGGAGATGGGGCTGCTGGACGCGGGCGCCGTGGACGCCATCGTGCGCGCCGCCGACCAGGTGATCGCGGGGGAGCTGGACGAGCACTTTCCGCTGGACATCTACCAGACGGGGAGCGGCACCAGCACCAACATGAACACCAACGAGGTGATCGGCACCCGCGCCACCGAGCTGCGCGGCGGCGAGGGGCGCGTGCACCCCAACGACCACGTCAACATGGGGCAGAGCTCCAACGACGTGATCCCCACGGCCATGCACGTGAGCGCGCGCGTGGCCATCCACCACGACCTGATCCCCGCGCTCGAGCGCCTGCGCGATGCGCTGCTCGCCAAGGCCGCCGAGTTCGACGACGTGGTGAAGAGCGGCCGCACGCACCTGATGGACGCCACCCCCGTCCGCCTCGGCCAGGAGTTCGGCGGCTGGGCCAGCCAGCTCGACCACGGCATCCGCCGCCTCAACAACGCCAGCGAGGAGCTGGCCGAGCTGGCGCTGGGCGGCACCGCGGTGGGCACCGGCACCAACGCCGTCCCCGACTTCCCCGCGAAGACGATCGAGAAGATCGGCGAGCTCACCGGGCTCCAGTTCCGCGAGGCGGAGAACCACTTCGAGGCGCAGGGCGCCAAGGACGCCTACGTCAGCGCGTCGGGGGCGCTCAACACGCTGGCGGTGAGCCTGCTCAAGATCGCCAACGACATCCGCTGGCTGGCCAGCGGGCCCACGTCCGGGCTGGCGGAGATCACCCTCCCCGCCATCCAGCCGGGGAGCAGCATCATGCCGGGGAAGGTGAACCCGGTGATGAGCGAGGCGATGATGATGGTGTGCGCGCAGGTGATGGGGAACCACGTGGCGGTCACGATCGGCGGCCAGCACGGCAACTTCGAGCTGAACGTGATGATGCCCGTGATGGCGCACAACTTCCTGCAGTCGGTCGCGATCCTGGCCAACGCCTGCGACGCCTTCCGCGCCAACGCGGTGGACGGCATCGGCGCCAACCGCGAGCGCTGCCGCGAGCTGCTGGAGAAGAACCCCGCGATCGCCACCGCGCTGAACGCCTACATCGGCTACGACGAGGCGGCCGCGGTCGCCAAGGAGTCGGCCAGGAACCACGAGTCCGTCCGCACGGTGGTGAAGCGCCGCGGCCTGCTCACCGACGAGCAGCTCGACCAGGTGCTGAACGTGCGCGAGATGACCGAGCCCGGCATCCCCGGCGGCGGCGTGGCCGGCGGCGGCGGGGGCTGAGCCGCCTCATCAACGAATCGGGAGGCGGAGGTACGATGATCAATCCTGAGAGCGCGCGGACGGTGTTGCGTGAGTACCACGCGACGACGCCGATCGAGGAGCAGATCGAGGACGTCCGCCGCTACTCGCCGGAACTCGCGGAGCGGCTGGGACTCTCGGACGCGCGTTCAAACGTTCGCGTGCGGTCGGCACGCGGCATCCGCGGGTTTCTCGCCTCCGTCGGCCGCTCGGTCCACAACCTGTTCTCCCGAGTTTACGCTTGATGGGGTAACCGCGGGCAGGAAAGAAAGTTCGGGGGGATCCGGCACCGGTGCCGGATCTCCCCGCTTTCGTTCTCTGCCGCAGCAACAAAGAAGATGATTGCGTTCGAGGGGCACGCCGTATATCTATGCTGATACGGAAATATGTAGCAGTTGTTTCATCCCCCGTTGTATGCTGGCCCACCTGCCCTCCGGAGGACGCCGTGTATCGCACACGAACCCTGGCCACGCTGCTGCTGTCGCTGGCGTGCGCCGAAACCGCCATCGCCCAGCGCGCGTCGGACCTGGTGAGCGTGCCGGTCGGGCGGCGCATCGCCATCCCCCGCGCGGGCGCGCTCGCCGCCGCGGCGTCCGCCCGGTGCTCCGCCTACACCGACCTCCCCGACATCTCCAGCAGCGGCGGGGTGCTGCGCGCGCCGCTGGTGATGGCGCCGGCCACCTTCCGCATCGGCGACAGCACCTACACGCGCAACGTCTACAACCGCGGCTACAACGCGCCCATCCTGCGGATGAAGCCCGGCGAGCGGCTCGACATCAACGTGTCGAACCAGATGCAGCCGAACGCCGCGCAGCCGGTGGCGAAGATCGACACCACCAACCAGCACTACCACGGGATGATCGTGACGCCGCTCCCCGACACCGGCGACAACGTGGTGCCGCTGTCGATCCCGCTGCGCCGGACGAACCGCAACGCGTTCTGGGTTCCCCCGTACCAGAGCCAAGGGATGATGTGGTACCACCCCCACCCGCACAGCCGCACCGGCGCGCAGGTGGCCGGCGGGCTGGCCGGGGCGCTGATCATCGGCAACCTGCTGGATTCGTTCCCGGCGTACCGCGGCGCGACGGAGCGGGTGATGTACGTGAAGGACACGCGCGACGGGACCAAGGCGTACCTGAACGTGAACGGCAACCCCTGCCTGGGGCTCACCATCAACCCCGGCGAGCGGCAGCTCTGGCGCATCGGCAACATGACCGGCGCCACCTGGCTGAACCTGCGCCTGGGCGAGCGGGGGCGCGGCTACCGCTTCATCGTGCTGGCGCTGGACGGCAACCACCTGGTGCGCCCCACGCCCATGGACTCGCTGTTCCTGGCGCCCGGCCAGCGCGCCGAGGCGATCGTGATCGGCGGCACGGGGCCGTGGGGGACGGTGGCCTTCTACAGCGACAGCATCGCCTCGTCGTTCGACAAGACGACGCTGAAGCTCAAGCCGAAGAACCCGCGCGTGGACCTGGGCACGCTCTCCACCACCGGGCAGGTGACGGCGGTGGCGCGCGAGGCGCTGGACCCCGGCCTGCTCCCCGCCAACGCCGTGCTGGCCGATTCCATCCGCCGGCTGGTGGCCGACACCAACGTGGAGCGCTTCACCGTGCACTACCAGGTCACCAGCCTGGGGCTGGTGCTCAACGACAGCTCCTACAACCACGGCCGGCTCGACCGCACGGCGGTCACGGGGCGCACGCAGGAGTGGACGCTGATCAACGACACCTGGTTCCTGCACACCTTCCACATCCACCAGACCGACTTCGTGGTCACGCACATCAACGGCGTGCCGCAGCCCGACTCGGTGCACCTCGACAACGTGCACCTGGGGATCCACCCGATCGGCGGGGGCAACTGGGCCGGCGACACGGTGGTGATCCGCTTCACCTTCAACCGCATCGCCGCCGGGCCCTTCGTCTACCACTGCCACGACCTGGTGCACGAAGACCTGGGGATGATGGCGAACATGTGCGTCTACAACCCCGAGACGGGCGAACCGTGGTGCAACCAGTGGTTCCCCGGCGGGCACGCCCGGGCACCGGGGAGCCACGCCACCCACGCGGCCGCCTCCGCCGCCGTCGCGCCGCCCGCGCGGCCCGGCGCCGGGAATCGCCGCGAGTGATACGGAGTGCGAAGCGTTGGTGCCGGGGCCCGGAACGGAAGAGCCGGATCCGGGCGTGTCCCTCCGCTGCGCTCCGGGCCGGGCTTCGCGCGCCGTAGGCAACGATACCGCCGTTGCCAACGGCGCCGAGCCGCCGTCGCGCCATGTCCCCGCTCGTTCCCACGTCGCCGGACGCGGGCGCGCCGGCGTCTCGGCCCTGCGGGCGCGAATCCCTCACGCAAACGGCCCGCTCGCGGACCGGAGCTCGTGGGGACCCGTATGACGTCCCTCCGGTAATCTCGCTCGACGTTCGACAGCGAAGGCCCGCCTCCCCGGCGGGCCTTCGTGCTCGCGCGTGGTCAGAAACGAAGAGGCTCGCGCGTTAGCGATCGAAAGCGCCACAACGCGGAATCGGTCCCAATTCCGCTCCAATCCCCTGCAGCAGACACCCCAATGCAGGCCCGGGCTCCCGCAAGAGCACGTAAATCGTTTTCCCAAAGTGCCCTCCGGCGTCCATCCGCCGCGCGTGCGACACTCTGTTCCCTTGCATCGTGCCGCCCACGCGCGCCGCCCCGCGATGCCGTGTCATCAACTTTTTCCGCCGTTGGATGCCGGGGCTCCGCACGATGCGGGCACCGGTCCCGCCCGACACCCTGCCTCGAAGGAGACCCGCATGTCCGAGCCCGAATTCGCTTCCGCCTCCCAGTTCCCGTGGATCAACGTCCACATCTTCTGCGCGTCCGGTTTCGACAACCTGAGCCAGTCGCAGATGGACGCCGTGCAGGTGGACCTGGAGAGCTGACGCACCCGTGGCAGGCGGTGTGTGGCCGGAACCGCGTTCCGCGGCCCGGCCACACGCCGTTGCAGGATCGGCCCCGCAGCCACGCTCCGTGGCCGCCGGGGCGAGCGAAGCGCCGCGTCGACTGACTTTTCTCTTGCGCGCGAACGGCCGGGACTCCGCCGGCACGGGTCCGGTAAGCTGCGACGGCGCAATCGGATACCGCACACCGCGGGACGCGCTCGGGAGAGAGGGAACGGCCGTTCAGGCGCGTGGCCGCCGTTCTCGACCTGTCCCCTGCCCCGTTCACCCCAGCGGGCCACGGTTGGACCCCTTTTGATCCATGTTTCGGGCCCGGCGAGCTACCGTTACTCACCGGAGCTGCGCACCATGCGGAGCCACGGCAGGCCGAAACCCCGATCGACAGGAGTTCTGATGACCCAGTCGCAAGCGATCGCCGCGGATCCGTGGATCGTCGTCCACTTCCTCTGCGTGTCCGGCGTCGACAACCTGACGCCCGCGCAGTTCAAGGCCGTCGAGGTCGTCCTGGACCCGGCGACCTGACGCACGGCGGGGACGGGCCCGGCTTCCGGGTCCGGCCCCCGCGCCGCACCGCCGTCCTTCGTATCCAACCACCGAAAGTGCCCGCCATGAGCGTGTCCGAGCTGCGGCAGAGCGCCGGCGCCGATGCCCTCGCCGCCCTCCCCAAGCTGGGCGCGGGGGTGCTCTACAACCCCTCGCTCGAGGGCTTCGTGAGCAGCCACCTGGACACGCTCGACTACTTGGCCATCATCCCCGACCGCTTCTGGAGCGACGAGCCCGACGAGGCGCGGCGCTACGACGAGCTGGAGCCGGCGGTGGACCTGCTGGACCGCGTCGCCGCTGCCCGCATCCCCATCGTGGGGCACAGCGTGGGGCTCTCCATCGGCAGCGCGGAGATGTTCGACACCGGCCACGTGGAGCAGCTCGCCCGCTGGCAGGCGCGCTACGCGTGGCCCTGGCACAGCGAGCACCTCTCCTTCGTGCGCCTGCCGGGGGCGGACGCGCACACGCCGGTCGCCGCCGGCCTCGCCCTGCCGGTGCCGTACGACCACGACGTGCTGGAGATGATCGCCGCGCGGGTGGAGCACGTGCAGGCGCGCATTCCCGTGCCGTTCCTGCTGGAGAACAACGTCTACTACGTGGACCTCCCCGAGCAGGAGATGACGGAGCCCGAGTTCCTGAACGCGCTGACCGCGCGCACCGGGTGCGGCATCCTGCTGGACGTGCACAACGTGGTGGTCAACGCCGTGAACCACGGCTTCGACGCGCGCGACTTCGTCTTCGCGCTCGACCTGTCGCGCGTGGTGGAGCTGCACATCGCCGGCGGGTCGGAGATGGCGGGGATGTACACCGACTCGCACTCGGGCCCCGTCGCCCAGGCCGTGTGGGAGCTCCTGGACGAGGTGGTGGCCGCCGCGCCGAACCTGGCGGCGATCACCTTCGAGTTCGGCGAGACCTGGTACCCGGCGATGCGCGACGAGGGTGTGAACGAGGAGCTGCGCCGCGCGCGCGCCGCCTGGGACCGCCACCACTGAAGCGGGAGAAACGCATGTCACTGCTCGGTTTTCAGCGCGCCCTGTCCGACCTGGCCGCATCGCCCGCGCTGGTGCAGGCGGTGCGCGGCGCCGGCGCCGGCGCCGCCGCCCTGGCCGCCTACGAGCTGACGTCGCTGGAGACGCGGCGCCTGGCCGCGGTGGCGGGGCAGCGGGGGATGGCGGTCAACTGCACGCTCTACCGCTCCAACCGCCTGGGAAGCATCCTGCAGACCTTCCCCCTCACCTCGCACCTGCTGGAGGGGCGGCTGCGCGAGGTGGCCGACCGCTTCTTCGCGGCGCACCCCACCCCCGCGATCGCCACCCGCCGCGAGCTGCGCCGCTTCTCGGCCTTCGTCCTGGCGTCGGTGGAGGAGGGGTGGCTGGACGTGCCGTTCCTGGCCGAGGTGATGCTGCTGGAGCAGGCGCAGTACGACCTGGCGCTCCTCCCCCGGCGCCTGGTGGAGGCGCGCGCCGCCCGACGGGCCGCGCACTGGCCCGACGGCCCCGTGACGCCGCATCCCATGGTGCGCGTGGTGCGCTTCGGCCACGACCCGTCCGCGCTCTTCCCCCTGCTGCTGCGCAAGGCGCCGGCGCCGTACGAGGGCGTCCCCGCGGGAGAGTTCCACCTCCTCCTGGACCTGCGCGGCGGCGTGCGCCGCGTCACGCTCCTGGACGCCGCGTCCGGCCGCCTGCTGGGGGCCCTGCAAGACGGCGCCGCGGCCGACGCGACCGAAGCGCTGGAGCCGTTCCTCGCGGCCGGCCTCCTGGTACGCACCATCCCGCGAAAGGCCGCGAAACACCCGCAGCGCCGGCCGGAGATGGCGGCGGCCGCGTAGCCCGACAGGCTGCGGGGAGTCGTACGAATCCGTCGAACAGCAGGGTCACACGGAGCAACGGAGGGAACGGAGGACGGCACATCCTCCGTTCCCTCCGCGTTTTCCGTTGCTCCGCGTGACGATCAGTCCAGTCGGAATTTCGGTCGATTCGGGATGATCGGCTCACACCGCTTTCGAGGGCATCGTTCTGGTTCCGGCCTGAGTTGGCTCTCACAGAGGACACAGAGGTCACAGAGTTTTTCTGCCGTCCTCCGTGTCCTCTGTGCCCTCTGTGAGAGACTTCTGTCGGACCCAGTTCCGAACGATGATCGGCGATTGGAGACGAGGCCATCAATCTCCTCGAGCGTCGATGCGCCGGGCGCGCGACGGCGGGAGGAGGACGGCGCGCGCTTGACGGGGCCGGGGCGGGGGCCGAAGTTGCGCCCGGTCCGATCCGTTGCCGAATCCAACCGAACCCCAAGCCGAACACGTGGATACGCTCGCCTGCGGGCACCGCCTGGCCGACCCCGGGCAGACGCACTACTGCAGCTACCTGAACCTGCACGAGCTGCTCGCGCTGCAGCCGCGCGGCGACCAGGTGCGCCACCCCGACGAGCACCTGTTCGTGGTGACGCACCAGGCGTTCGAGCTGTGGTTCAGCCAGCTCATCGCCGACCTGCCCCGCGTGGTCCAGTCGCTCGAGAACGACGACGCGGGGATGGCCACGTGGCTGATGGGGCGCTGCACCGCCATCGTGCGCATGTTCAACCCGATGATGCGGGTGCTGGAGACGATGACGCTGGGCGGCTTCTACGCCTTCCGCCACCACCTGGTGCCCGCCAGCGGCGGCGAGAGCGGGCAGTGGCACCAGGTGGAGATCCTCTCCGGCGCGCGCGAGCCCGAGTTCCTGCGCTACCTGCAGGCCGAGCCGCGCGAGGGCGACGTCGCCGGCCCGCAGGTGGGGCTGTGGACGCCGCGCCTGGCGGAGCTGTGGGACCAGCCCTCCGTCTCGACCGCCGCGAAGGCGCTGTACGACCGCCGCGGCGTGTCGCCGGCCGACGCGTACGCCACCAGCCACGCCGGCGCCGAGAACTGGGACCTGGTGCTGCTGGCCGAGGCGCTGCTGGAGTACGACGAGGAGGTGCGCATCTGGCGGTTCGTGCACGCGCGCACCGCCGAGCGCACCATCGGGCCCGACGCGGAGGGGACGGGGCACACCACGGGCGTGCGCTTCCTGGAGCGGATGGCCAGCGTGCGCGCGTCGTTCTTCCCCTTCCTCTGGGCCGCGCGCGGCGAGCTGTGGGACCGCACCCGCCCCGCCGCGACGGAATCGGGCGACGGAGGAAGCTAGACCGGCGAGTGGATGCATCTCCCGGCGGAGATCATCATCGACCGTGAGACGAAGGGGATGCCGAAATCGCGGCATCCCCTTCTTCATCCCCCGGTTGCGAGCCCTCGTCTCCCCACGGGGGACCCGCGGTCGGCACGCGCGCCGGCTGAACTGCATCATCAATTCGTTGCAGTTTGTCCCCGGGTGGGCTATGGTATGGCTGCGAAGCCCAGCCCCGCCGCCCATCTCCCTGCCTTCCTTCGAGCTCCGCGGCCCCACGTTCCTCCCCGCTTCGCACCCTCCTTCATCCGGGACCCACACGCATGCGCTCCAGCATTCTCCACGCGGCCGTCATGGCCGCGGCCTGTGCCGCGTTCATTGCGCCATCTCGCGTACAGGCGCAGGACGAACCCCCCAGTCCGCCGCGCGACCTGGGCGCGCCCTACAACGCCCCGGCGGAGGTGCGTACCGGCGCGGGCGGCGTGTTCCGGGCGGCCATCACCGCGAGCGACGGCGGGCTGCTCGGCGGCGGCCGCACGATGCCCACGGTGGTCTACAACGGACGCATCAACGCCGACGTGCTGCGCATGGATCCGGGCGACTCGCTGGACATCGTGGTGCGCAACGCGCTCCGGCCCGATTCCGCGAACTACAAGTTCGTGTCGTGGACCAACTTCCACTACCACGGCTTCAACGTGTCGCCGATGCCCCCGGCCGACAACGTCACCTTCATCCGCATCGGGCGCGACAGCTCGTTCCACTACCAGTTCCGGCTCCCGCAGTCGATCTCGCCGGGGCTGTACTGGTACCACCCGCACCCGCACGGCATCAGCCAGATGCAGGTACAGCGCGGGATGTCGGGCCCCATCTCCGTGGGCAACGTGCTGGAGAAGGTGGGCTACTCCAGCTACATCCCCGAGCGCTTCCTGATGTTCCGCGACTTCTCGTACGTGGGCACGAACAGCCCGACGGCGTCGTGCTGGGGGCCCAGCAACGTGCCGTACCCGCTGATGAACGGCCAGCCGCTCACCCACATGACCATGGAGGCGGGCGGAACGCAGTTCTGGCGCATCGCCAACGTGGGATCGGACCGGGTCTTCAACCTGAAGGTGCGCAACACCCGTGGCGGCCGCATGCAGTTCCGCGTGATCGCGCGCGACGGCAACGCGGTGGCCGAGCAGTACGTGACCGACTCGATCTACCTCGTCCCCGGCAACCGCTGGGAGGTGCTGGTCAAGGGGCCCATCCTGCCGACCGACACGCTGGAGCTGTACAGCGAGGCGGTGCGGCGCGACGCGGGGTGCGTGATGCCGCGGGTCACCTTCGCCTGGATCACCTCGTTCAGGTTCCTGCGCTCGCCGGCGGCGCCGGTGGCGCTCACCATGCTCGGCTCGCCCGAGCAGGCCGACACCATCCGCATGCTGCGCGAGGCCGTCACCGTCCACCGCGACACGATGAACTTCACGCAGAACCCGGATTCGTTCTTCATCAACAAGGTCACCTACAACCCCAACCGCATCGACAAGACGATCGCCATCGGCGAGGTGCAGGAGTGGGACCTGAACAACGACTCCAACGACCTGCACGCCTTCCACATCCACCAGGGCGACTTCCTGGTGGTGGCCGAGCGCGACAGCGGCTCCACCGCGTGGCGCCCGGTGACCAGGAAGGAGCGGCTCGACACGGTGTTCATGCCGCGCGGCGGCGGGGTGCGCGTGAGGTTCGTGTACACCGACCCGCGGCTGGCCGGGCTGTTCGTGTACCACTGCCACATGCTCTTCCACGAAGACCGCGGGATGATGCAGAACCTGTGTCTGTACGACCCCGACCCCAATAAGGGGCCGGCCAGCGCCCAGTGCGCCAACCCCTCCGGCGGGGGCCACGGCATGATGCACTGACGGGCCCCTCATCAAGCGGACCTTTCTCCCGAAATTCCGGGAGAAGGCGGGAATGCGGGTGGAGGGCGCTGGAACCGCAGGTTCACGCAGAGTCAGCAGAGTCAGCAGAACTGCCTGGGTTCTCCACAGTGTTCTCTGCCGACTCTGCTGACTCTGCTGACTCTGCGTGAAACCCCAGGAGATTCATCTCCGCACCGTGCCCTGAGAACCGGTATATCCTACCTGGACGGCGTGTCTTCGCGCCGGCGCGAGGGATCACGAGGTGCCATTCTTTCAAACTGCAACGCAAAATGGTTGCAGATTGCCGCCGACCACGGTACGATTGTGGTGAGCAGGCGCATTCACGTCACCGCGCGCCTCGCCGCCCACGCCACTCGGGGCGCACGCCCCGCCCGTACCCTCCTCACCGGACGACCCACATGCGCTCCAACGTTCTCCACGCGGCCGCCATGGCCGCGGCCTGTGCAGCGCTCATTGCGCCTGCGCGCGCACAGGCGCAGGACACCCCTCCCACGCCGCCCCGCTACCTGGGCGCGCCCTACAACGCGCCGGTCACCGTGCGCACCGGTGCGAACGACGTGTTCCGCGCCACGATCACCGCGCGCGACGGGGTGCTGCGCGGGTCCCCCGGCGGCAAGCCGCGGGTGATGCCCACCGTGGTGTACAACGGCCGCATCAACGCCGACCTGCTGCGCATGGACCCGGGCGACTCGGTGGACATCGTGGTGCGCAACTCGCTGCGCCCCGACTCGGCGAACTCGGGCTTCGTGTCGTGGACCAACTTCCACTACCACGGCTTCAACGTGTCGCCGATGCCCCCGGCCGACAACGTGACCTTCATCCGCATCGGCCGCGACAGCTCGTTCCACTACCAGTTCGGGCTCCCGCAGTCGATCTCGCCGGGGCTGTACTGGTATCACCCGCACCCGCACGGCATCAGCCAGATGCAGCTGCAGCGCGGGATGTCGGGGCCGATCTCGGTGGGCGACGTGCTGGCCAAGGTGGGCTACCCCAGCGACATCCCCGAGCGCTACCTGGTCTTCCGCGACTTCACGTACTTCGACACGTCGCAGGGGTTCAACAGCTGCTGGGGCCCCAACCAGCCTTACCCGCTGATGAACGGCCAGCCGCTCACGCACATGACCATGCGCCCGGGCGAGAAGCAGTTCTGGCGCATCGCCAACGTGGGCTCGGACCGCGTGTTCAACCTGAAGGTGCGCAGCGTGCGCGGCGGCCGCATGCCCTTCCGCGTGATCGCCCGCGACGGCAACGCGGTGGCCGAGCAGTACGTGACCGACTCGATCTACAGCGTCCCCGGCAACCGCTGGGAGGTGCTGGTGACGGCGCCCGCGGCCAACGACACGCTGGAGCTGTACAGCGAGGCCGTGCTGCGCAACCCGGCCAACGGCGCCACGGCGGAGTGCATCATGCCGCGCGTGACCTTCGGCTGGATCACCGTGGAGGGTCGGGCGAACCTCCGCGCGCCGCGGGTGGCGCTCACCACGCAGGGCTCGCCCGAGCAGGCCGACACCATCCGCATGCTGCGCATGGCGGCCCAGGTGGAGCGCGACACCCTCAACTTCACGCAGGACTCGCTCTTCTACATCAACGGCATCACCTACGACCCCAGCCGCATCGACAAGACCATCGCCATCGGCCGGGTGCAGGAGTGGGACCTGAACAACGACTCCGACGACCTGCACGCCTTCCACATCCACCAGGGCGACTTCCTGGTGGTGGCCGAGCGCGACAGCGCCTCCACCGAGTGGCGGCCGGTGACGCGCAAGGAGCGGCTCGACACCGTGTTCCTGCCGCGCGGCGGCGGGGTGCGGGTGCGCTTCGTGTACACCAACCCGCGGCTGGCCGGGCTGTTCGTGTACCACTGCCACATGCTCTTCCACGAAGACCGCGGGATGAT
>DASQLJ010000807.1:0-8949 GCA_035630095.1 Longimicrobium sp. | reverse complement strand
AGCATTTTCTCGTGCAAAGTCCGCAATGCCGGAGGAGTCGACATGCAACCAGTTGCGGCTCTTAGACTTATGACCGGACACTAGTGGTCCTCGGCACGGAGCCGACGCGCAATCGCGGTTGAAGTCCGCGAAGGCGGACTGCGTGCCGTTGTAGCCGCGAGGCCGCGAGTTCACTCGCATATTTCCGTGCACGATCTCGCACGATCTCGCACGATCTCGCACGATCTCGCACGGGAACCGCCACAGAACCCAATCCAGAATCAGAACCAGCCGGCCGGGAGTTGGCGGACGACGATGCGCTCCACGTCGTCCTCGTCGCGCTCGAGGTAGGCGGCGCGGCCGGTGGCGCTGATGGAGATGGGGAGCTTGATGCCGCTTACCGTGCCCAGGTAGCGCCCGTCGGCGGTGACGATGTCGATGGGCCCCGGCGTGCCGATGTTCGCGGGGGTGCGCTCGATCCACAGCTTTCCGCCCGGGGTGACCGTCATCCCCTGGATGGAGCGGACCGTGTCGGCGAACTGCATCTCGCGGACGCGCTGCTCGATCTGCTCCGGGTTCATGCCCCGGCCGCCGCCCGCGCCCGTGCGCGTCGCACCACCGGGGCCGACGGTCTGCGTCATGGTGATCACCCCCCGGCCGCTCTGCATGCGCTCGCGCATGGCTTCGCGGGCGCGCTGGCGGTCGCGCTCGGTGGGCCGGCGCACGCGCACGGGGCGCTGCAGGTAGCGCACGGGGCGGCCGTTGGCGTCGTACACCTTCACCGTGTAGAGCTGCGTGTGGGTGAGCGCCACGCCGCCGCCCGGGAGCACGCCCCACAGCGTGAGCGGCGAGAACTCCGGCGGGCCCATCATGCGGAAGTTCACGGTGCGCCCGCCGCCGGGCGCGTCGCCGCCGCTGGTCCGCGTGACCGCCGGGTCGGGGATCTCCAGCAGCTTGGTGGCGGTGCCGTTGCCCGCGAGCGCAACGCGGCTCAGCGACTGCGTCTGCCGCGGCGGCGCGCCGGCCCGCAGCGCCTCGGGGTTGAGGCGGGGGCGGAGCATCGCCACCACGCCGCCGCGCGGATCCGCCATCATCTGCCGCATGGGAAAGCCCCAGCTCTCGTTCCACGGCACCGTGCGGGCGAAGCGCCCGTTCGCGCCGAACAGCGACAGGTTCGCGTGCGCCAGGTCGTACACGCCCACCGAACCGTCGGGGAGCACCGCCATCGCCACCGGCACCTGCAGCTCGCCCGGGCCGCCGCCCTTGCGCCCCATCTGCCGCACGAAGCGGCCGGCGCGGTCGAACATCAGCACGCGCGCGTTGCCGCGGTCCAGCACGTACAGGTTGTCGGCACGGTCGAAGACGGCCTGCTCGGCGCTGCTCAGCATCTCCCAGCTCTGCCCCTCCATCGCGCCCACGCTGAAGACGGTTCCCAGGCGGCCAGCGAGCGGCCGATCCTGCTCGGGAAGGCGGACGACCTGCTGCGCGCTTGCCACGAGGGGCGCCGTGGACGCGACGACGGCCGCGAGCAGCGCGCGGCGCACCGGGTGGGTGATCATGGGCTGAAAGACCTGGGGGATGAGGATCGATGGGCGTGCGGAATGGCCGGCGCACCTCGCCGGCCGCCGATCACGTTCGACTCCGCCGCCCGCCGCAGCGTTGCCCGGCGACATGCGGAGGTCCGGCCGAGGCTAAACGGGATGCGATGCGCGCCACTGCGCCGCCCTGCGCTCCATCTCCTTGATGAAGCTGTCCTTGCCATCCATGTACGCCTCGCTGTCGTGCGGGTGCTCGGCCGCCAGCTTCCGCTTCAGCTCGCCGTACCGCCTCGCATCGTCGGAATGAGCGATCATGTAGTCGCGGAACGCCAGGTGGCGCGCCGCCTCCGCCGAGCCGGCCTCGAACGCGTGGACCTGGTGCGTACGGGTTCCTCGCTCGTCATCCTTGCGGAAGTAGCGGCGGCCGGGGAGGCCGAACTCTCCCATCACCTCGTAGCCGAGCGCCTCCATCGCCGCGCTCCGCCGGTCCGCCTCGCCGAGGTCGCCGAGCTCGACCAGCACGTCGACGACCGGTTTCGCGTGGATGTCCGGGATGGCCGTGCTGCCGATGTGGTGGATGGCCACGACGGTGCCGTCCAGCGCCGCGGCGATCTCCTTCGCCTCCGCCTCGAACGCGTCACGCCACCGGCGATCGTGCGGGACGACTTCGACTTTCTTCATGGAAGGAAACGCCCTGGTCATACCCAGTCCGTGCGAACTGGACGATGTCATCCCGAGTCTTCCACCGCGTTGCGCGCGACCCCGCGACGATGAAAGGCGGAGTTGAAGTCGTCGGAGAATCGAGCCGCGAAGCTGTCCCCACGCCGGTGACTCTCGTAGTTGTTGCCGCGGAGCCGCGGATTCAGCTATCTCGGCGCTAAGTGACTTTACTGCAAGGGTTTTACCGCTGTTCGATGGGCCTGCTGCCGGTTGCTGCTGTCCATTGGCCAACCACGCCACCGAACGCAGGTGCCGGACCGACCCGGGCGGCTGCGGACTGATCGGCCGCGGGGCGGCGGAAACGCTCACCCCTGCCCGCACGCCGCGGGCAGGGGGTGATTTCATTCACCTCGGCGATCCACACGGGTCGATCAGCAGGTGCCCGCGGCAACGCTGGGGCATTGGGCCGAGTAGTCGCACGAATGAACGCCCTCGCAGGTCTCGTAGCACGTCGCTCCGGCGCAGGTCGGCCGGTTGGTCGCCTCCTCGCCGTACACCGTGCCGCGCCCGTCCTCCACGGACGACATAGTGAACGTATCGATCGACAGCTCTTCCAGCCGCAGCTTGCGCTTCATGTTGCCTGCTCCTTGGGCGGGTTTCCGACGGGATTCCGGGAGAAGCATCAAGGTTCGCGCGGCGACGGAATCCGCGCAAGCGCCGACGTGATATGGCTGAATGAGCGCGAGCCCGTCGAGCGAAACCGCGAAATGCGGCGCTCGAAGATCGACTCCTTGTGCGAGCCGCAGATGCGGCTCCTAAGAAAGTCCCTGCTCCGGGGGGCGACTTTCTGATGTGATGGGAGGCGCCCGGCGTCTACAGGCGCTGAATAGAAAGTTCGCTCGGTCTGTTCGGTTTTACGGGCCGCTCGACTATAATGCCTCGGGGTCGGCGCAGCCGGTGGAAGACTCAGGCTCAGGATGACACGTTCGAAGTCGGTGAGGAATACGCGATCAATCACTCGATCTGCTATTCCGCCAACTCGAAGATCGTCTTGCCTTCCTCCACCTTCACGGAGGCGAGGGTGACGCTCACCGGTTCGCCCAGGTCCAGCCAGCGCGCGTTCTCGCCGCGCTTGACGTCGGCGCGGACGGGTGGGTTCTCGATCTGCACCTCCACCTTGCCGTCCCTCATCCCCAGCACGATGGCGTTGAAGCGCTCGCCGACGCGCTCGCGCAGCAGCCAGGCCTCGGCCACGTCCACCGCGCCGCGCTCCAGGCGGGCGCCGCGGGTCTCGGCCTCGTTCATCCGCGCGGCGACCTTCGGCAGCGTGGCGCGCGCCTCGGGCGAGGGCTGGCGGCCCTCCTCCAGGTCTGCCACCAGGTCCAGCACGTAGCGGTCGGCCAGGCGCCGCAACGGGGCGGTGCAGTGCGCGTAGAGCATGGCCAGCGCGTGATGCACGGGGTCGGCCGGCGGCTCGCCGTCGAAGGCCACGTAGTCGGCGCCGCGGCTCACGCGCTTCGCCTGCCACACCAGCGGCGCGACGTTAGGCTTCGACAGGTCGAGCGAGCGGATGAACTCGGCGTACGTCATCGCCGGCGGCCAGGGGAAGCCGAGCGCGCGCGCCACGCGCCGGAAGGTGCGCACCGCGTCCTCCTCCGCCGGCGCCAGCACGCGCACGATGCCGACCTTGGCCTCGATCATCCGCACCGCGGCGAGGTGGCCGGTGAGCAGCGACACGTGCGAGTTCCAGTCTTCCGACGCGCTCGGCTTCTCGTACTCCAGCTCGTAGCCCAGGCTGGCGGCCGTGGTGCGCTGCACGTGCTGGCCCAGGATGGGGAGCGACACGCCGCCGCGCTCCACCTCGCGCTCGCGGCGCAGCTCGCCGAACGCCTTGAGCGCCGGGAGCGAGTCGCCCCACGGCTCGCCGCCGAAGCGCTTTCCGCCGGACGCGACGTCTTCCAGCACCTGTTGATAGGTGAGCTGCGCGCGGCTGCGCACCAGCGCCCGCTCCACCTTCGCCGTGACGATCTCGGCGCGCGCGTCCAGGTCGAAGACGAAGAGGATGGCGGGCTTCGCCGCGTCGGGGAGGAGGCTCGCCGCGCCCTCGCTGAGCACGGGCGGGTAGAGCGAGTGCCGCCGGTCGGGCGCGTAGAAGGTCACGCCGCGCTGCCACGCCTCGGCCTCGATCGGCCCGCCGCGCTCCACCCAGAAGCCCACGTCGGCGATCGCGTACCACACGCGAAAGCCGTCGCCGCCGCGCTCGATGCGCAGCGCCTGGTCCAGGTCGCGGCTCCCCGGCGGGTCGATCGTGACGAACGGGACCTCGGTGCGGTCCACCCGCCCCGGCACGGCGGCGGGGTCGCGCTTCGCCGCGGCCTCCGCCGCCCGCTGCACCTCGTCGGGGAAGGTGGTGCGCACGCCCAGGTCCTGCCGTTTGCGGTCGAACGCCGCCTCGATCAGGGCGACGTCGGGATTGCTGCTGGCGCGCGGGGACATGGGGCCGGTGGGCTGCTTTCGGGGTCGATCCGGGGCGCGGAAAGGCGCCCGGACAACCTGCCGACGCGTCGCCGCGCCCGCCAGCCCGCCGTCGGCAGGAGGGGTGTAGATTGTGCAGGTTCGCGCTGGATCGAGCAGGGAAACGACCGGAGGCGTGATGCAGATCTACACGGCGGACGTGGAGCGTTGTCCCGGCACCGGCCGGTACGTGGGATTCGTGCCGGGTCTTCGGGGAGCGCATTCGCAGGGCGAGACCCTGGATGAGCTTCGCGACAACCTGCGCGAGGTCGTGGAGATGCTTCTGGAAGACGAGCAGCCGCAAGTCGACGCGTGAGCTCAGCGGAAAGTCGGCAGGCCGGGCCCCTGACCGGCGGCTGAAGCCGCAGCGCCGCAGCAACAACTACGAAAAGCCTCGCAAACTGCGCGAGGCTTCAACGGCTGGGCCTCCGGTCCGCCAGGGCGCCGCGCTGATCATTCGCGCGGCCCTGGCGTTTCAGCGGCGGAAGTAGGTGGAGACGGCGATGCCGTCGGGGCCGGCGCCGGCGGGGAGGCGGCGGGTGACGGCGAGGGTGGCGAGGTCGATCACGGCGACCTGGCCCGCCTCCATCAGCGGGACGTAGGCGGTGCGGCCGTCGGGCGAGACCACGGCGCCGCCGGGGGTGCCGGGGAGCGCGACGGCGGTCTCGCGCAGGGTGGCGGTGTCGATCACCCGAAGCAGGTTCAGCGCGGGGGCGGGGATCAGCGCGCGGCGGCCGTCGGGGGTGAGCGCCACGCGGTACGCCTGCCCCGGCGTGGCCACGGCGGCGATGCGCTGGCCCGTGGCCGTGTCGAACGCGTAGCTGCTGTCGGCGCCCATGCTGGCGGCCCACAGGCGCGTGCCGTCGGCGGAGACGGCGGCGCCCTCGGCGGCGGGGCCCACGACGAAGGTGCGCGTCACGCGGCCGCCGGCCACGTCGAGCTCGCTGACGGTGCCCGAGGCCATGTTGGCGGCGTAGACCTTTTCCCCGCCGCCCGCAACCGCCAGTATGTGCGTTCCCTGCGCGTCGGTCTGCAGCGCGCGGAGGACGCGGCCGGCGCGGAAGTCCACCAGCACCACCGCGCGGCTGGCCTCGCTGGTCACGGCCAGGATGCTGTCGCCCGGCAGGAACGCGATCCCGTGCGGCCGCCGGTGCGGCGCCAGGTCGATGCTGCGCGCCACCAACCGCGTGGACACGTCGATCACGGTGAGCGCGTGGCCCACGTCGGTGCGGTCGCCGTAGTTGGTGACCACGGCCCAGCGGCCGTCGCGCGTGACCGCCACCTCGTGCGGCGCGGGCGCGCTGGGGATCACGGCCAGGGTGCGGCCGCTGCCGGCCTCCACCACGTGCACCGTGCGGTCGCCCTGGTTGGCGACGATCAGCACGTCGCCGGTGGGGTGCGCGGCGGGGGTGGTGTCCGCCGCGGCCAGCACGGCGGCGGCGAGGAGCGGGAGGGTGGTGAGCATCGGGTGTGGACGTGGTGTGGGTGGACGCATCGCCACGTGTCGTCGACGTGCGGTCGAATGAGATCGGATCGAATGGCAGGTTACGCGGCGTAGCGCGTGCGGGCGAGGATGGTGGTGCGAAGCGCGCGGATCCGGGGTGCGGAAGCGGATGGGGCGGGTGTGAGGTGGTGGGAGGGAGCGAGGCCGGCGGGCAGGGTTAGTCCGGCGGCAGGGATGAGTCCGGTGGACAGGTGGGTCTGCTGAGAGTGGTGAGTCCCGCTGGCAAGGGCGAATGAATTCGCTGCAACAACTACACGAAGTCCGCCTTCGCGGACTACCGGCGCTGGTGGGGCCGAGGCGGTGGGGCGCGGAACTGGCTTCGTGAGGGCGCGGCGAGGTACGCGTCGCCTGATTTGACGAGGCAGCAGGGCGTAAGACGGGGTTTGCGTGAGGGATGCGCGCCCGGAGGGCCGGGAACGCGGCGGACCGCCTGGTCCGTCATCTCCGTTGCGGACGAAGCTCGGGCGGGCCGCCGTGGGCCCGGCGCGGTTGGCAACGGCGGTATCGTTGCCTACCGCGCGCGCAGCCCGGCCCCGCGCAGCGGGGACACGCCCACACCCGCAGTTCCAAAGCAGTTTTGAAGAGATGCTGCCGATCCACGAGGGGGATCGTTTCCACACAGGGAGGCACTGATCAACAACCGTGAACTGATCGAGCTGGAGACGCCGCGCGAAAAGGCGATCCTGGTGGGCGCGCCGCGGAAGAGCGAGCCGGCGCAGGTGACCGACGAGCACCTGGAAGAGCTGGAGCGCCTGGCCGACACCGCGGGGGTGGAGGTGGTGGGCACCCTCATCCAGCGCATCGACAAGCCCAACCCGCGCACCTACATCGGCGAGGGGAAGGTCGAGGAGCTGAAGGGGATGGCCGCCGTGGAGGGCGCCACGCTGGTGATCTTCGACGACGAGCTGTCGCCCGCGCAGGGGCGCAACCTGGAGAAGGAGATCGGCACGCGGCTGATGGACCGCGCCGAGCTGATCCTGGACATCTTCGCCACGCGCGCCCGCAGCGCCGAGGCCCGCGCCCAGGTGGAGCTCGCGCAGCTCCAGTACCTGCGTCCGCGGCTCACCCGGATGTGGGCCCACCTGTCGCGAATCCGCGGCGGGCCCGGGATGCGCGGCCCCGGCGAAACGCAGCTCGAGACCGACCGGCGGATGGTGGACATCCGCATCGCGCGGCTGAAGGACGACCTGGAGCGCGTGGCCCGCCACCGCCAGACGCAGCGCAAGGGCCGCGCGGGCGAGCTGCGCGTCTCCCTGGTCGGCTACACCAACGCGGGGAAGTCGTCGATCCTGCGCGCGGTGAGCGGGGCCGACGTGTTCGTGGAGGACCGCCTCTTCGCCACCCTCGACCCCACCACGCGCGACGTGGACGTGGGCGAGGGCTACGACGTGCTGCTGACCGACACGGTGGGCTTCATCCGCAAGCTCCCCCACCACCTGGTCGCCTCGTTCCGCGCCACGCTGGAGGAGGCCGCCGAGGCCGACCTGCTGCTGCACGTGGTGGACAGCGCGCACCCCGGCTGGGAGGAGCAGAAGGACGTCGTCGACGGCGTGCTCGCCGACCTGAAGATGCGCGAGCAGCCGCAGGTGCTGGTGTTCAACAAGGTCGACCGCCTGACGCACGGCGAGGAGGAGGCGCTGCACCAGCGTGACCACGGCAAGCGCGCCATCTTCACCAGCACGGTGGAAGACGGCGGGATGGAGCCGCTGCGCGAGCTGCTGCGCCAGGAAGCCCGCAAGCTGCGCCCCGACACGCGCATCACCCTCAACAGCTCGCAGGGCGCGCTGCTGGCCGAGATCTACCGCGACGGCGAGGTGCTGGAGCGCGAGGACGAGGACAGCGAGATCCGCATCCGCGCCCGCCTCCCCGAAGCCACGATGGGCCGGCTCCGCGCGAAAGGCGTGAAGATCGATTGAGGCTGGATCGCGGCCCCGGACCCCGCGGACCGGCGGCTGAAGCCGCAGCAACAACTACGAAAAGCCTCGCAAACTGCGCGAGGCTTCTCAGCTCGGCGGCAGCTCGGCAGCGACGGCCCTCGGCACCGTGTCGAGGAACCGGCACCCCGCCACGCGAACGCCGGGGCACGCGCGATCTTCCGCAGGCCCCGCCGACGCAGTTGTCCCTCCCCCGTGCAGTTACGGGGGAGGGACAGGCGAGGAACGAGCCAGGGAGAGGGCCCGCGGGCCCCGTCGAACCTCACCGTCCTGAATCCACCCCCATGAGCCGCTGGACCGATCCCGCCGCGTGGGCGCAGGCAATCAGCCCCGAGCACTGCACCGTCTGCGTGCGCGGGGTGCCGGACGACGCGCTGGCGGTGCTGGGGTCGTGCTGGGTGGGGATGCCGGAAGATGGGCCGATGCGCGGCTACTGCTTCCTGATGCTGCACGAGCACGCGGTGGAGCTGCACGACGTGTCGCCCGACGTGGCCGCGGCGTTCATGCGTGACGCGCAGGCCGTCTCCGCCGCGGTGCAGCGGCTGACGGGCGCGGTGAAGATGAACTACGAGATCCACGGCAACACCGTGCCGCACCTGCACATGCACGTCTTCCCGCGCTACGTGGGCGACCCGTTCGAGGGCGCGCCGATCAATCCGCGCGCGATCCGCCACGCCGTCTACGCGCCGGGCGAGTACGCCGTCATGCGCCGCGCGCTCGGCGAGGCGCTGGCCCGTCCCTCCGCCTGATGCCCGACCCGCGATCCCCCGACGTGGACGAGATCCCCGCCTCCCCGAATCCCGACGAGACGCCCCGGCCG
>DASQLJ010000806.1:0-11472 GCA_035630095.1 Longimicrobium sp. | reverse complement strand
CCTCTCCCCCGCTGGGCGCGGGAGAAAGGGGAGAACTGCGGACCTGCGCGTGAATCGCGACGCGTACCGACACATGGATTCCCTCGTTTGAACGAAGGCCGCAGGCCCCGCCGACCGTCCCTCCTCTCCTGCAGTTCGGGGGAGGGACCGGCGCGCAGCGCCAGGGTGGGGGTTCCGCAACTTCCGGGTCGCCGCCATCCGCCCCGCCTGCTAGTCTATCCACGCGGCGCTGAATCATCCCGGCCGCTCCGCCCGCATCCGCCGCCGACGCCGCCGATGACCGACGTTTCCGCATCTCCCGAATCTCCCGCCGCGCCCGAGCTGACGCTCGATCCCGCGGACTGGGACGAGTTCCGCGCGCTCGCGCACCGCATGGTGGACGACACGATCGCCCACCTCTCCTCGCTGCACGAGCAGCCGGCGTGGCGCGAGATGCCGGACGAGGTGCGCGCGTCCTTCCCCGAGCCGCTGCCGGTGGAGGGCGCCGGCGCGGAGGAGACTTACCGTGCGTTCGTCGAGCGCGTGCGGCCGTATCCGAACGGCAACCTGCATCCGCGCTTCTGGGGATGGGTGCAGGGCACCGGCACCCCGCTGGCGATGATGGCCGAGATGCTCGCCGCCGCCCTCAACCCGCACCTGGCCGGCTTCGACCAGGCGCCGGCGCTGGTGGAGAAGCAGGTGATCGCCTGGCTCGCCGAGCTGATGGGCTTTCCCGCGGACGCGAGCGGAATCCTGGTGACCGGCGGGACGATGGCCAACGTGCTGGGCCTTGCCGTGGCGCGTAACGCCAGGGCCGGCTTCGACCTGCGCGCCGAGGGGCTGCAGGGCGGCCGCCCGCGGATGCTGGTGTACGGCGGCACCGAGACGCACGGCTGGGCGAAGAAGGCGATGGAGCTGCTGGGCCTGGGCCACGACGCGCTCCGCCTCGTCCTCGTGGACGCCGACTACCGCGTGGACGTGGGCGCGATGCGGCGGGCGATCGAGGCAGACCGCGCGGCGGGGCATCATCCCATCTGCGCGATCGGCACGGCGGGGACGGTGAACACGGGCGCCACCGACGACCTGCGCGCGCTGGCGGCGCTCTGCCGGGAGCAGGGGCTGTGGTTCCACGTGGACGCGGCGTTCGGCGGGCTGGCGCGGCTGTCGGAGTCGCTCGCGCCGATCGTCGCGGGGATCGAGGAGGCGGACTCGGTGGGGTTCGACCTGCACAAGTGGATGTACCAGCCGTTCGAGGCCGCCTGCGTGCTGGTGCGCGACGCGGAGGCGCACCGGGCGGCGTTCTCGATCACCGCCAGCTACCTCGCGCAGACCACGCGCGGGGCGATCGCGGGCGGCATCCCGTTCGCGGACTTGGGCGTGGACCTCACGCGCGGCTTCAAGGCGCTGAAGATCTGGATGGCGATCAAGGCGCACGGCGTGGGCACCATCGCCCGGCTGATCGAGCAGAACGTGGCGCAGGCGCGCTACCTCGCCGCGCGCGTGGAGGCCGAGCCGGAGTTGGAGCTGCTCGCGCCGGTGCCCCTGAACGTGGTCTGCTTCCGCTACGCCGCGGCGGGGATGGACGACGCGCGGCTGAACGCGGTCAACGAGGAGATCCTGCTGCGGCTGCAGGAGGGCGGGATCGCGGTGCCGTCGGGGACCACGCTGCAGGGGCGCTACGCGATCCGCGTGGCGAACGTGAACCACCGCAGCCGGCGCGCGGACTTCGACCTCCTGGCGGATTCGGTGCTGCGCATCGGCCGCGAGCTGGTCGAGGGTTCCTGAGCTTCGTCGCGGCGCACGGGCTCTGAACGGCAGGGGTCACACGGAGCAACGGAGGGAACGGAGGAACTGCGTTGTTCTCCGTTTCCTCCGTTGCTCCGTGTGAGATCGCAGTTCCCCCGGCGCCTCAGCGGGGCGGGAGCTGGCGCGCCCACGCGTCGATCGCGGCGACGACGCGCGGGTCGGTCTCGCCTTCCAGGCCGAACGCCTGCATGGGTGGGGTGCCGGGCGGGACGGGCTTGAAGAAGTGCTGCAGCTCGGGGAAGAACGCGGTCTCCGTCGGCCGCTGCCCGCGCGCCTCGGCGATGCGGCGGGCGTGGTGCTCGCGGACGGAGGCGTCGCTGCCGCCCTGCACCAGCAGCACCGGCCGCGGGACGCGCGCGGCCTCGGCGGCGGGATCGACGGCATCCACCTCGCGGATGTAGGCCCATGCGGCGGCGTCCACGTTCCCCAGCATCATCGTGCCGGGAAGGCCGATGAGCGCGGGCGGGATCGCCTCGCCGCGGCGCACGTGGGCGATGGCGGCGTCGAAGTTCGCCAGCGCCTCGGCCGGGTCGCCGCCGGGCACCACGTCGCCCGCCTGCTCGCGCATGATCCCGATCAGCCCGACCGACGGGCCGGCGAGGCTCACCACGCCGTCCACCGCCGGCGCGTCCCGCGCGAGGAGGAACGCCACGACTGCACCCTCGCTGTGCCCCGCCAGCACGATGCGCGGCGTGGGGAGGCCAGCCGACGCGAGCTCCTCGCGCATCCGCTCCAGCGCCGCGCGCGCGACGGTGACGCGCGTGGCGAAGCGGCGGTGCGCCACGGCGGCGTCCGCGTCGATCACTTCGCTCCCGGTGCCGGGGCCGGGCTTGGCGTAGCGCAGCGACGCCCAGCCGGCGGCGGCGAGCTGGCGCGCGAGGTGGGCGTAGACGTGCGGCCGCATGTTCCACGCGGGGTAGTCGCCGTCGGCGTCGCTGAACAGCGAGCCGGGGATCAGCAGCACCGCGCCGGCCAGCGGCCCCGGCGGCAGCGCCAGCACCGCGGGAAAGGCGATCCCCTCCACCTCCAGCGTCAGCGCGCGCTGCTCGACTGCGCCTGCGTCGATCGTGTTCGTCATCTCCACCTCCGCTCGTCCGCGCGCCGCTGCTTGCCGGGCCCGCCGCGGCGCGGCACCTTTGGCTGCGGGTTCCGGCATTCGCCGGCCCCATGTTGCCGGGTGGCAACATGATGTTTCCAACGGTAACATTCGGATGCGGACCGCACAAGTGCCGAGCCGGAAGCCCTCGTCCACCGCCGCGCCCTACCACCACGGCAACCTGCGCCAGGCGCTGATCGACGCCGCCCTGGCCGCCGAGGCCGACGTGGGCATCGGGGGGCTGACGCTGCGCGAGGTGGCGCGGCGGGTGGGGGTGAGCCACGCGGCCGCGTACCGCCACTTCGCGGGACGCGACGCGCTCGTGCGCGCCGCGGCAGACCAGGGCTTCGCGCGGTTGAACGATGTGCTCGCCGCCGTGCCCGTGGAGCACTGGCAGCCGCTGGCGCGCTTCCACATGCTGGCGAGCGAGTACGTGCGCTTCGCCCTGCGCGAGCGGCCGCACTTCAGGCTGATGTTCGCCCTGCAGCCGACCGCGGGCGTGCCCGGCGCCGAGCCGGACGAGCGGATGGCGGCGGTGCGCGGCCACTTCACCGCCGCGGTGGAGGCGGCGGTCGGGGCGGGGCTGCTGCGCGAGGGGAACGCCGAGCGGATGGGCGCCGTGGCCTGGGCGCAGGTGCACGGCCTGGCCACGCTGGCGCTGGCCGGCGGGCTGACCGACGCGGGGGAGATGACCGAGCCCGAGTACGTGAAGTGGGCGGCGAAGCTGGCGGTGGTGGCCGTGACCGGCGCGATCTTCGGCAGCCGCCCCCCCGGCGTGCCGGCGGTGTGGACGGAGGGGTAGGCGGCTACTTCTCGCCGCGCGTCATCTCCATGATTTCATCCGTCGTGAAGCGGCGCGTTGCACGGCCTCGCATCTGCGCGACGAGAGCAGCGCCTCGATCCACCTGCGGCGATGGAGCGTTCGGGTCCGGCGGAGGCGGCGGGTTGTGGAGCAGATCCATGACGGTTCGCCCAGGTTTGCGTTCGAACGGAATCAAACCGATCGGTCGCGGGAAAACGTAGGCATCCCGCGCTAGATCCCGAGCCTGCACCGAACAGCCTCGCGCAGTTTGCGAGGCTTCCCATTGTTCTAGCTGCGGCTTCAGCCGCCCGTGGAGAGAGCCCGGCCACCGCGCTCGATTACGTGAATCAGAAGCAAGACGGCCCCCGTCGGAGCGAATCCGCCGGGGGCCGTCTGAATCGCGAAGGTCAGCCATCCAGCCGGTCAGACGCCGGGGCGCATGCCGGCGTAGGCGGGGGCCGCCTGAAAGGTGCGGCATTCGCCGATGATGGCCAGGTACTCGGCCTCGCGCGTGCTGTACTCCACCATCCCCTTGCTGATGCCGCGCTCGGTGCGCCAGCGGTGGAACGCCAGCTCGCTCGCCGCCTGGTGGAAGCGCGCCGTGCGCCGCCACCCCGCCACGCCGCCCGAGGCCATCAGCGCCTTCACCCGCCCGCCGAACACGCACAGCGCGTCCAGCTCGGCGGGCGACAGGTGGCCGCTCTGCACGTAGGGCACCAGGTTGGCGCGGATGATCTTGCGCTCGCGGCCCTGCGCGTAGAGCACCAGCCCCACCACCGCGAAGAAGGTGGGCACCATGACCAGCAGGTACACCACGATGAACGCGGCGCCGAAGCTGGCCGACAGGTTCCAGGTGGCGTGCAGCGCCATCGCCAGGCAGAGGCCGGCGACCGGCGCCAGCATCTTCACCGGCTTCTTCAGCGTCTCGCGCGCGAGGCCCAGGCCGATGCCGGTCATGGCGGTGAACAGCGGGTGCGAGAACGGCGCGAGGATCCCGCGCACCAGCAGCGTGCCGCCCATCGATTCGCCCTGCACGGCGGTGCCGTAGTACGACACGTTCTCGGTCATCGCGAAGCCCAGCCCCACCATCGCGGCGTAGATCACCCCGTCCACCACGTTGTCGAACTCGTCCTTCTTCCAGAAGAAGAAGAGGACGAGGGCGATCCCCTTGGCCAGCTCCTCCACGAACGGCGCCGAGATCACCGGCCCGCCGATCCCCGCCGCGGCCTGGCCGCCGATGGCGCCGAAGAGCGCGCTGTTGATGGAGTTGAGGATGAAGGAGAAGAACACCGCCCCCGTGGCGCCCCACAGGAACGCCGCGCCCAGCATCCATCCCGGCTCCTTCTCGTAGCGGTCCACCCAGAGCGCGGCGGCCACGTAGAACGGCACGGGGATGCAGGCCAGCATCAGCCCCACGATCAGCCCGGGGAGCCCGGTGTTGAGCGCGCCGATCATGATCAGCGTGAGCAGCCCCAGGCCGCACAGGGCCAGGACGGAGACGATGGCGAGCGCCCGGTTCTGCATCGGGATTCTCGTGGGGAAGGTGTCTGCGAGGATCTCCGCCGGCGTGCAGGCCCGGGAGGGCCGGCCGGAGCGGAGGGGGTTGCGGACCGGGCGAAATCGAGACGAGCGAAGAAGATAAACGAACGGAGCGGATTTCGGGAGGTGCGGCGGGTTACAGCGCCGGAAGCGGCATCATCAGGTGCGACGTTGGATACTGCGAAAGTGCGAAAGTCCCGAGCGCGACGTCAGCCGCCGTCGCCGGGGAGCTGCTTGCGGGCTTCCTCCAGCGCGTCCCAGGGGAGCATGGCGCACTTCACGCGGCGGGGGAGCTTGGAGACGCCGCTGAGGGCGCGCAGATCGCCGAGCGTCTTGTCGCGCGCGGCCTCGGGGTCGCCGTGCAGCAGGTCGCGGAAGCGGGCGAGGATCGGCTCGGCCTCGGCCCACGACTTCCCGGCGATCAGGCCGCTCATCATGCTGGCGGATGCCTGGGAGATGGCGCAGCCCTGCCCCTTGAAGCGCACGTCCTCGATGGTGTCGCCGCGCACGCGGAGCTGCAGCACGATGTCGTCGCCGCAGGTGGGGTTGCGCATGGTCACCACCGCGTCGGGCGCGTCCATGTCGCCCCGGTTCTTGGGGCTGCGGTAATGCCGCAGGATCAGCTCCTGGTAGACCTCGTCGAGCGGACCGGCCATCTGGCTCTCCTGTAGATTTCGCGGACACGGACGGTGTCGAACCGCGCAGGGTGCCGCCCCGTCAGCCTCGCGCAGTTTGCGAGGCTTCCCATTGTTCCAGCCGCGGCTTCAGCCGCCCGTCGCGATATCCGTCTCGCGCACTCAGAACCCGAACATCGTCCGCGCCTTCTGCAACCCGTCCACCAGCCGGTCCACGTCGTCCGTGCCGGTGTAGAGGTAGAAGGAGGCGCGGGCGGTGGCGGGGAGGCAGAGGCGGCGCATCAACGGCTGGCAGCAGTGGTGGCCGGCGCGCACGGCGATCCCCTCGCCATCCAGGATGGTGGCGATGTCGTGCGGGTGCACGTCGGCCAGGGTGAAGCTCACCACCCCCGAGCGCTCGGCCGGGTCGCGCGGGCCGTGGATCACCAGGTCGGGGATCTCGGCCATGCGCTCCATCGCGTACGCCATCAGGTGCCGCTCGTGCGCGAGGATGTTCTCGCGGCCCACCGAGGCCAGGTAGTCCGCCGCCGCGCCCAGCCCGATGGCGCCGGCGATGTGCGGCGTGCCGGCCTCGAACTTCAGCGGCAGCGGCGCGTAGGTGGACGACTCGAGCTCCACGTAGTCGATCATGTCGCCGCCGCCGTGGAAGGGCGGCATCGCCTCCAGCAGCTCGCGCCGCCCCCACAGCCCGCCGATCCCAGTGGGCCCGCACATCTTGTGGCCGCTGAACGCGTAGAAGTCGCACCCCAGCGACGGCACGTCCACCGGGAGATGGGGGGCGCTCTGCGCGCCGTCCACCAGCATCACCGCGCCCACCGCGTGCGCCCGCTCGGCGATCCGGCTCACGGGGTTGATGGTGCCCAGCGCGTTGGAGATGTGGCTGAGCGCGACCAGCTTCGTGCGCTCCGTCAGCACGTCGTCGAGCCCCGAAAGCTCCAGCCGCCCCTGGTCGTCCAGGTCGAGGAAGCGCAGCTTCGCGCCCGTCCGCTGCGCCAGGAGCTGCCAGGGCACCAGGTTGCTGTGGTGCTCGAGGACGGAGAGGACGATCTCGTCGCCCGCGCGGATGTTCGCCTGCCCCCAGGTGTAGGCGACCAGGTTGATCGCCTCCGTCGTCCCCTTGGTCCACACCAGCTCCGCCTCGTCGGTAATGCCCAGGAGGCGGGCGACCTTGCCGCGCGCCTGCTCGTAGGCCTCGGTGGCGCGGTGCGAGAGCTCGTGGACGCCGCGGTGCACGTTGGCGTTGTCGCGCCGGTAGTAGCGGGCGATGGTGTCGATCACCGCCGCCGGCTTCTGCGTGCTCGCCGCGTTGTCGAGGTAGACGAGGCGATGCCCGTTCACCTCCTGGTCCAGGATCGGGAAGTCGGCCCGGATGCGCTCCAGGTCCAGCGCGGGCGATGCGGTCTCGAGGGCGGAGATGGTCATGCTGAGCCTGCCTGAGTGATTGCGCCGGCTGACGACGGGCGGATCGGCGAACGCTTGTTGCCCCGTCCTCGTGCGGCACGATGCGACTGAAGTCGCGGCTACAACGGCACGAAGCCCGCCTTCGCGCCTTCGCGGACTGTGGGCGACGGAAACCGGTGCGCTGCCTCTAGATCGCCCTGAGAGCGCGGCCCGTGTTGCCATGCCGTCGCGCCATCGCGAGCGCGCCACGGGTGCCTTTCCAGTGTTTTCCGAACGCCTCCCAGTAGCTGAACGCCTCGTCGGCGCCGCCGGCGGTGACGTAGCCCGGGTGCATCTCCGCCGGTCGCGGATGTCGCGTCTTCAGCAACTCGTCGTGCACGTGAGGACACGCTTCCGCGGCCTCCGCGTACGCCGCTTCGGCGTCGCGCAGCCGTCCAAGCTGAATGAGCGCGAGCGCCCTGCCGAAGAGCAATTCAGGGTCGACCGTCTCGAAGCGCTCGCAAACACGCAGCACGTCGCCGGGGCGACGGAGACCGAAGTAGGTCCTTACCAGCAGCAACCGCGCGCCTTGATTGTCACGCGGGTTGAGGTCCAGGAGGTTCCAGAGGGCCGTTGCCGCTTCTCCCGGCAGCCCCTGTTCCAGAAGGCCGAGTGCCGCCCCGTAATACGCCCGAAGGAATGGGCGATTCGGCAGCGATCCCCACTCCAGGCGATCACATCCGAAATAGAACGAATCCGGCAGCGCGCTCAACCCCACCCCGACTGCTCGCGTCCAGTGGTGGATCGCCTCGTCGTCGTTCCCGCAGTACTTCACGGCGAGGGCGAGGTGGTGCAGGGTGTCGATATCGTCCGGATGGATCGCGAGGAGTGCCCGGAATTCGGCGGCGGCCTTCTCGGGTGCGTTGCCGAGAGCCTCGATCGCCCGATGGAAGCGCTCCATTTCGCGGCCGCTCAGCTCGCGACCCTCGAAGACCTATTCGTGGGGGAACACTTCCTTCAGCCGCAGCCCCGATTCCTTCTTCGGCTTCGTTTTCGGCACGACGGGTCCAGGTTCGGGATCACCCCACGTCCACCCACACGCTCCCGCCGCGCACCTCGGCCGCGAACACCGAGATCGGGCGGATGGCGGGTGGGCAGGTGGGGACGCCGGTGCGCAGGTCGAAGGCGGCACCGTGCCATTCGCAGGTCACGGTGCACGCCTCGGCGTCCACCTCGCCGTGGCTGAGCGGGAAGTCGCGGTGCGAGCAGCTGTCGGCGATGGCGTAGACGTCGTCGCCCACCCTGGCCAGCGCCACCCGCACCCCGCCCACCTCCACCCCCAGCGCCCCGCCCTCCGGAAGCTCGGAGAGCGCGGCGGCCTTCACGAACCCCACCCGGGGCTCAGACCTTGCGCGCCAGCCGGCGCTCCACGGCGCGCAGGAGCTCGCCGCGCACGCCCTCCAGCGGAAGCTGGTCGAGCACCTCGGCGAAGAAGCCGAACACCACCAGCCGCACCGCCTCGCCCTTGGGGATGCCGCGGCTGAGCAGGTAGAAGATCTCCTCCTCGTCGAGCTGCCCCACGGTGGCGGCGTGCGAGCAGCGCACGTCGTCGGCCTGGATCTCGAGGTTGGGGAGCGAGTCCGCCCGCGCCTTCGCCGAGAGGACCAGGTTGCGGTTGGTCTGGTACGCGTCCGTCCGCTGCGCCTTGGGGTGCACGCGGATCAGGCCGCGGAACACCGAGCGCGCCTCGTCGTCCAGCGCGCCCTTGAAGAGCAGGTTGCTGCTGGCGTGCGGGGCCTGGTGGTCCTGCAGCGTCTCGTGGTCGAAGTGCTGGTCGCCCTGGCCGATGTAGATGCCCAGCATGTCCACGTGGCTCCCCGGCTCGCGCATCAGGCACTGCGCGTCCACCCGGGTGAAGTCGCCGCCCAGGGTGCTGTAGAGCATGGTGATCTTCGAGTCGCGGCCGGCGGAGAGCCGGTCGGTCTGCAGGTGCACCACGCCGCGGCCGAAGCGCTGGGCGCTGGTGTAGATCACCTTGGCGCCCTCGTCCGAGAAGATCTCGGCGGCGCCGGCGTGCAGCGCGGTGCGCCCGAAGTCGCCCGACGCCAGCTCGTCGACCACCGACACCTGCGACCCCTCCTCGGCGATCACCAGCGTGCGGCCGAACACCGCCGTCCCCGCGTCGCCGATCCAGCGGTAGGCGCGCAGCGGCACCTCCACCTTCACGTTGCGGGGGACGTAGATGAACACGCCGCCCGTCCAGTACGCCTCGTTCATTGCCGCGAACTTGCCGGCGGACGCCGGAAGCGCGGTCCCCAGGTACTTGCGCACCAGCTCGGGGTGCTCGCGCACCGCGGCCTCGAGCGAGGTGAAGATCACCCCGCGCTGCTTGAGCGTCTCGGGGACCTCGCGCCACACCACGGTGCCGTCCACCTGCGCCACGCGCGCCGAGGTCTCGCCGCTCTCCTCGATCACGGCGCGGAGGCCGGCGGGGAGCGCGTCGAGGGTGGCGGCGGGGCCGCGCTCCTCGGGGAAGGCGTAGGCGTCGAAATCCACCGCCTTGCCGAAGCGCTGCCAGCTGTAGCGCCAGTCCTCGGCCGCGCGCGTGGGCATGGGCGCGGCGGCGAAGGCGTCGTACGCGGCCAGGCGCCCGTCGCGCAGCCACTCGGGCTCGAGCTTGCGGGTGGAAAGGATCTCCACCTGGTCGCGGGTGAAAACCCCCACGGGCGCCGGGGCGGTTGCGGTCGATGTATCGGTCACGATCTATATCCGTTCATTCCGAGAGTTCAGAGCGGGAAAGTGCCAAGTGCCAAGTGCCAAGTGCCCAGTGCCCGGTGCCCAGGAACGACAGACACTGGGCACTGGGCACTCGAAGCTGGGCACCGCCGTTAGCCTACCGAGCCTTCCATCTCCAGCTCGATCAGCCGGTTCAGCTCCACCGCGTACTCCAGCGGCAGCTCCTTGGCGATCGGCTCGATGAAGCCGCGCACCACCATGGTGGCCGCCGCGTCTTCCGAGAGGCCGCGGCTCATCAGGTAGAAGAGCTGCTCGTCGCCGATCTTGCTGACCGTGGCCTCGTGGCCGATCTGCGCGTGCTCGTCCTGGATCTCGATGTACGGGTACGTGTCGGTGCGGGCCTCCTCGTCCAGGAGGAGGGCGTCGCACTCCACGTTGCTCTTGGCGTACTTGGCGCCCGGGTTCACCTGCAGCAGCCCGCGGTACGAGCTGCGCCCGGAGCCGCGCGAGATGGACTTGCTGACGATGCGGCTGCTGGTGTGCGGCGCGTTGTGCACCACCTTGCCGCCCGCGTCCTGGTGCTGCCCGGGGCCGGCGTAGGCGATGGAGAGGATCTCGCCGCGCGCGCCCTCGCCGTTCAGGTAGCAGCTCGGGTACTTCATGGTCAGCTTCGACCCGAGGTTGCCGTCCACCCACTCCATGGTCCCGTCGCGGCCCACGATGGCGCGCTGGGTGACCAGGTTGTACACGTTGTGCGACCAGTTCTGGATCGTCGTGTAGCGCATCCGGGCGCCGTCCTTCACGATGATCTCGATCACCCCCGAGTGGAACGAGTCGCGGCTGTACGACGGCGCGGTGCACCCCTCGATGTACTGCACCTGGGCGCCTTCCTCCACGATGATCATGGTGCGCTCGAACTGCCCCATGCTCTCGGCGTTGATGCGGAAGTACGCCTGCAGCGGCATGTCGAGCTTCACCCCCTTGGGGATGTACACGAACGAGCCGCCGCTCCACACCGCCGTGTTCACCGCCGCGAACAGGTTGTCGCGGTAGGGGACCACGGTGCCGAAGTACTGGCGCACGATGTCCTCGTGGTCGCGCAGCCCGTCGTCCATCCCCTTGAAGATGACGCCCTGGTCCTCCCACTCCTTCTTCAGCGAGTGGTAGACGACCTCCGATTCGTACTGGGCGCCCACGCCGGCCAGGATGCGGCGCTCCTGGTCGGGGATGCCCAGCCGCTCGAAGGTGTTCTTGATCGTGTCGGGGACCTCGTCCCAGGTCTTCCCGGTGCGCTCGCTGGGGCGGATGTAGAAGTAGATCTCGTCGAAGTTCAGCCCGCTCAGGTCGCCGCCCCAGGTGGGCCAGGGGCGCTTCTGCGCGTGCTTCAGCGCCTTCAGCCGCAGGTCGAGCATCCACCTGGGCTCGCTCTTCTGCTCGCTGATCATGCGCACGATCTCTTCGTCGAGCCCCTTGCGGCTCTTGAAGAGGTATTCGACGTC
>DASQLJ010000805.1:0-2040 GCA_035630095.1 Longimicrobium sp. | reverse complement strand
CCCGGGTCCAGCGCGTCCACGAACCAGAGCCGCTCCTGCGCGAACGTCACCGGCAGGTCGCCCTCGCGCGCGGCGGGGGCGATGGCACCCTCGCCGGCCGCCGCGCCGGTGCCGCGCAGACGCTCGATCTCGGCCGCGAGCCCGGAGAGGACCGGCCGCTCGAAGACGGCGCGGAGCGGGAGGTCCACGCCGAAGACCTGGTGGACGCGCGCGGCGACGCGGGTCGCAAGCAGCGAGTGCCCGCCCAGGTCGAAGAAGCTTTCCTCCACCCCCACCCGCTCCAGCCGCAGCACCTCCGCCCAGATCCCCGCCAGCACCTCCTCGGTCGGCGTGCGCGGCGCCACGTACGCCTCTTCCGGCGACGCGAGCTCCGGCGCCGGCAGCGCCTTCCGGTCCAGCTTGCCGTTCGGAGTCAGCGGCAGCGCGTCCAGCACGACGAACGCCGCCGGCACCATGTACTCCGGGAGCTGCCCCCGCAGGTGCTCGCGCACCTCGTCCGCCTCCACACCGCCGACCACGTACGCCACCAGCCGCCGGTCGCCAGGCTGGTCCTCGCGGACCACCACGGCGGCCTCGCGCACGCCGGGCCAGGCGCGCAGCACGGCCTCCACCTCGCCCGGCTCCACGCGGAAGCCGCGGATCTTGACCTGGAAGTCGACCCGCCCCACGAACTCCAGCTCGCCCTCCGCACGCCACCGCGCCCGGTCGCCCGAGCGGTACAGCCGCGCGCCCGGCTCGCCGAACGGGTCGGGGACGAACCTCGCCGCCGTCAGCCCCGGCCGCCCCAGGTAGCCCCGCGCAACGGCCGGCCCGCCGATGCACACCTCGCCCGCAGCCCCGAGCGGCACCGCGCAGAAGTGCCTGTCCAGCAGGTAGACTCGCCGGTCGCCGACCGGTCTGCCGACCGGGATGGAGGGCGCGCCGAAGCCCGCGGGAACGGGGTAGCAGGTGGCGAAGACCGTGGTCTCGCTGGGCCCGTAGCCGTTGACCAGCCGCAGCTGCGGGTACAGCTCCAGCGCGCGGCGCACGTGCGGGACGCTCACCGCCTCGCCACCGGTCATCACCCGCGCGACCCCTTCCAGGATCTCCGGCGCGGTGTCGACGATCAGGTTGAAGTACGCCGCCGTCAGCCACAGCGTGTTCACGCCGTGCCTGCGCACCTGCTCGCCCAGCAGGCCCGGCTCCGACGTCTGCCCCGGGTACAGGACGCACGTCCCGCCGGAGAGGAGCGCCGGCCACAGCTCCAGCGTCAGCGCGTCCCACGAGACCGACGAGTGCTGGAGGACCACGGCGCCCTCGCCGAAGCGCGCGTAGCCCGCGCCCCGGAAGAAGCCGGGAATGGCGCGGTGCGGCACCTGGGTCCCCTTGGGCAGGCCCGTGGAGCCCGAGGTGTAGATGACGTAGGCGAGGCTTTCGGGGGAAGCGGTACGAGGCACGGAGTGCGAAGCACGGGTGGACGGATCGGTCCCCCGCGGTTCCGCGCTCCGTGCGTCGTCCCCCGTGCCGCCGCCGTCGAGGAGCACGACGTCCCCCCCGAACGCGGGGAGGCGGTCCCGCAGCCGCTCCTGCGTCAGCAGCAGCGTCGCGCCGGCATCGGCGAGCATGTACGCCAGCCGCTCGGCGGGGTACTGCGGGTCCAGCGGCACGTAGGCGCCGCCCGCCTTGAGGATGCCCAGCAGCCCGACGACCATCTCCACCCCGCGCTCCACGCAGATCCCCGCCCGCACCTCCGGTCCCACGCCGAGCGCGGCCAGGCGGCGGGAGAGCGCGTCGGAGCTGCGATCGAGCTCGGCGTAGGTGACGGACTCGTCCTGGAAGACCAGGGCGACGGCCTCGGGAGTGCGCGCGGCCTGCTCCGCGAACAGCTCGTGGATGCATTTCCGCGGGAGCTCGGCAACCGTGAAGTTCCACTCCCGGAGCAGCCGCTGCCGCTCTGCATCCGTCATCAGCGGGATGTCCAGGACACGCCGGCTCGCATCGGCCGCGGCGGCCTCCAGCAGCAGGGCGTACGCCTCCGCCAGGCGCTCCAGCGTGGACGCG
>DASQLJ010000804.1:0-14587 GCA_035630095.1 Longimicrobium sp. | reverse complement strand
ATATTGCAGATCCGCGGGTTCACCTCCCCATGAGTATACAAGAAGAGCTTTATAGATCTCTCTCCGCTGCTCTAAGCTGAGTATTTGATCTCGTGTGGCATCCAGATACGCACTCGCAATGGCTTCCCACACGACAACCTCTCGTTCGGGATCCGGTTCTCGGCGAAAATGCTCAATCGCTTGATCCAGTGACTCGGGAAAGACCTCAAACAATACCCGTTGGGTCAGCTTGATACGAAGAAGCAGCGAGGCCGGAAGAGTTTGGTGAATGATTGGTCCTTCGCGGTCAATCTGGTCCAAGGCTACATGCTCCACCACCCCTTCAGCTTGCATCTTATTTAAGATCAACCTTCGCGTAAGGTGCAAGTGAAGGTCCGGCCTTATTACTTCCAGAAGCTGGAAGGCAATTTGTTCAACAGTGAGATTAGCTGTGCTAAGGGCGAACTTATCCGCCAGAGATGGGCTGAACTCTATCACATCCTCCCTTGTTACGTTGTGCCAGATTGGGAGAACCACCTTGCCTTTGCCTATCTCACGCGTGATCAGGCCGCGCAATTCATACTCTGTCCATCCCTTGCTCATGAATAACTTACTCAATACGACTGCACCATAAGCGGAACGCGCCAAGCCACGATCAATCGATCGAGCCAAGCTGTCCCCAATCTTCAAGGTAAATTGATCAAACCAGACCCGCGCCCCGAATTCCTTCAATGTGGTTGCGAGCGGAACTACGAAGGAGTCTTTATCTTCAGATGCATGTGAAATAAAGATATCCCACTCTGCTTCAGGCATACGAGCTCCCCATTCATTTAGGTAGAAGGTGTGACTATGGCGAGGCGAACGAGCAACGACTAATCCTGTTGAATCGTTCGTTTCACTTTTGTTTAGCAGCACGGTTACCTGTTCCGGTCCAGCCTCCTGCTTTCATGCACCACGCGGCCGTGGGTGGATTCCTGCCTCGCCGCTTCGTTGCACTCGTACGTCTAGTACTCCGTCGCGGCACTCGAAAGCCCGCGGTCACGGGTGCCCGGGCGGGAGCGGGTCTGGAAGGAAGTCGAGGCGGAGCAGCTCGCGCTTCACCTCCCAGTCGGACCACTCGGGGTGCGCGGCGCGGATGCGCGACAGCTCGCGAGCGAAGTCGCTCATCTCCAGCGGGAGCTTCAGCCGCTGCTCGCCGGTCATCTTTCGGAAGACGCCGAGCTGCACCTGCTCGGCGTCTTCCGACGTATCACGAACGGCATGCGCGCTCGCGGATCGGGGCATTTGGCGGACTACCGGTCGCGGTCCAGCATCCCGCCTTCGTGGACGGCGTGCTCGCGGGCGGACTCCTGCGAGGCCTCGTTGCGCTCGGACTTCTCGTACTCCTCGGTGATGCGGCGCATCATGGCCTCGCGGCGCTCGTACAGGCGCCTGGGCGTGCGCGGGGCGTGGTTGTCCATCGCGTACGCGGTCAGGATCGGGAGCGCGACGGTGGAGTCCAGGTAGCAGACGACGGCGTCGGGGAGCTTGTCGGGGTCGATCTTCCCCCAGCTCACCGCCTCGGCGGGGGTGGCGCCGGAGAGGCCGCCGGTGTCGGGGCGCGCGTCGGTCACCTGCAGGAAGTAGTCGTGCCCCTTCACGTCGATCCCCATCACCTCCTGGATCTGCGGCTCCGTCTGCAGCGCGAAGTTTTTCGGGCTGCCGCCGCCCAGGATCCAGATGGCCGACTTGCCGCCGCTCCGCTTGGCCTCCAGCACGATGGACGCCGTCTCGTTGACGTCCGCGTTGACGTCGAACATCAGCTTGTTCCCCTGCAGCGCCTTGGCCGCCACGTTCATCCCGATCGACGAATCGCCCGGCGACGAGGTGTAGATGGGCACCGCGTGCTCGTACGCCGCCGCCAGCAGCGACTTGCGCCCGATCCCCAGCTCCTCCTCGCGCGCGGCGACGTACTTGCCGCACAGGTAGTGGAACTCCGCGCTCGACATCGGCCGCTGGAACTCGTCGCCGGTGATGATCTTCCGGAAGAAGGCGTCGGTGTCGAGCAGCACCGAGTAGTCGAAGAAGATGTCGTAGATGCGCACGACCTCTTCCTCGCGCAGCACGGTGTCGCTGATCTGCGCGCTCCCCTGCCGCAGCTCCAGCCCGATGCCGAAGTGCGTGTCGTGGTAGAGGTTGGCGCCCGTGGAGATGATCCAGTCCACGAACCCCGCCTCGATCAGCGGAATCACGCTGCTCATCCCCAGGCCGGCCGGCGTGAGCGCGCCCGTCATCGTCAGCCCGATGGTGACGTCGTCCTCCAGCATCTTCCGGGTGAGAAGATGGCACCCCTCGCGCAGGCGGGCCGCGTTATACGCCTGGAACGTCCCGTCGACGAGATCGGTGACCGACAGACCGGCGCCGATCTTCTTCGGCTCGATCCGCTTGCCGCTCAAGTACTTGCTCTGCGCCATCTCTCGATCCGTAGTGGTTGAGCCATCGTTCGGGGAGTTCGACACGCCCCGTCGTCCAGCCGCGGTCGAAGTCCGCGAAGGCGGACTGCGTGCCGTTGTAGCCGCGAGGCCGCGAGTTCACTCGCATCCTCCGCCCTGACGTGTCGCCCCGACGTGCCGCCCTCGGCATGCGCGCCGCGGTGATCCCGTGCGCGATGAGACGTGTCGCCCGGCACCCGTGCCTACTGCGCGTCCGCCTTGTGCGGCTCGGCGGGCGAGTCGGGGTCGGTCGACGCCGGCTCCTCCTCCACCGGCGACTTTGGCGCGGTGTTGCGGACGAGGCCGTGGCGCTGGGGATACTGCGGCACCGGCATCCGTTCGACACCCTCCAGGACGCTGCCGCTGTGCGCCATGATGATGCGGTGGACGTCCTCCGGGGTGTCGGCCAGCTCCATCAGCTCCAGGTCCTTGGGCGAAACCTTACCCTCGGCGAGAAGGGTGTCGCGCACCCAGTCGAGGAAGCCCTTCCAGTACTTGGTATCGTACAGCACCACGGGGAAGTCGCGCACCTTGCCGGTCTGGATCAGCGTGAGCGCCTCGCTCAGCTCGTCGAGCGTGCCGAAGCCGCCGGGGAAGATCACGAACGCCTCGGCGTACTTGACGAACATCGTCTTCCGCACGAAGAAGTAGCGGAAGTTGATGGCTACGTCGACGTAGTCGTTGATCGACTGCTCGAAGGGGAGCTCGATGTTGCAGCCGATGGACAGCGCTCCCGCATCGCGCGCGCCGCGGTTGGCCGCCTCCATCAGCCCCGGCCCGCCGCCGGTGATGATGCTGAAGCCCGCCTCGCCCAGCAGCCGCGCCGTTTCCCGCGCCCGCTCGTACTGCTCGTGCCCCGGCGGCACCCGCGCCGAGCCGAAGATGGTCACGGCCGGGCCGATCTTTGCCAGCGCGTCGAACCCCTCCACGAACTCGCCCATGATGCGGAACACGCGCCACGGGTCGGTGCTGGTGAACTCCACCGGCGGCCCGCCGGGCTGCCCCGCCGGCGATTGCAGCAGGCGCTCGTCCTCGGTGGCCGTGCCCATGCGCGCGGCGCGGTTGAGCGTGGGGTTTTCCCTGCCGCGCTGCTCGTTCGGATGGTCGGCCATGCGTGGGCTCGCCGGTGTCGGGGTGCGGCGCCCTGTCGCGCGCGCCGGAAGGGCGACAAAATAGAGCCCGTCGCGGCGCACGCAAAACCGGGGCTCGCCCGGGCACGTCGCGCCACGCCACAGAGCAGACTGGATGCGGATGCGGACGAGCAGGCGGGCGGCGTTTCGGGGGATGACGATCGGCGCGTGCGCGGCGCTGGCGCTGGGCGGCTGCCGCGACAAGAAGCCGACGCCGCCGCCGTCGAAGGTGCCGGCCGCGCAGCAGGCGGCCGCCACGCCGCTGGACCTGACGCTGCGCGTGCCCCTCCAGCCGCCCTGGAACGCCGAAGACACGATCACCGTCACCGTCCAGAACCCCGGCCAGGCACCGGTGGTGGACGCGGTGCTCGAGTTGTTCGTGCAGGCGCCGCTCGCCGCGCCGGCCGATTCCTCCGCCGCCACCCGGCCCCAGGCGGCGGCGGACGCGGCCGGAACCACGCTCACCTTCGCCATCGGCACGGTCGCCGCCGGGCAGACGGTGCAGCTCAGGCAGGGGATCCGCACGCCGCCGGCCCCCGCGCCTCCGGCCGCTCCCCCCGCCTCCGGCCAGCCCCCCGCGCCGCGGCCCACGACGCGCCGTCCAGCCCCGGTGCCGGCGGACACGATGACGCGCTTCGCCATCCGTGCGACGCTGTCCGCGCGCGGCGGTACGCAACTCGCCCCGGTGGTGGTGGACACGGTGCGCATCCGCCCGCGGAGCGAGGTGACCATCGGCGGGTGCGGCAACGCGGGCGACGTGGTGGTCACGCGCTACGGCCTGGGCCCGGTGCGCGTGGGGATGCCGCTGGACGCGCTGAAGGCCGCCTGCCCCGAGGCCCGCGACACCACGTGGGGCGGGCAGGAGGGGATGACGGAGACGGGGCTGGTGGTGATGCCGGGCGGCCGCCGGGTGGTGGCGGTGACGGTGGACGGCGCCGTGCAGCGCATCCTGATCGACCAGCCGGGGCTGAAGACCGCCGGGGGCGCGGGCGTGGGCTCGCAGGTGGGCGAGCTGCGGACGCGGCTGGGCAAGATGTGCGCGGGCGCGGGCGAGGGGCGGGTGGCCGTGTGGTTCCCCAACGCACCGGGGATCAGCTTCGGGCTCGACACGGCGGCCACGAAGGGGTGGCCGCCGGCGCGGATGGACCCCGACTCGGTGCCGGACACGGTGGCGATCGGATCGATGTGGGTGCGCAGGGGGAGCGACGACTGCCCGGCACGGCCGGGGGAAAGCACACGATGAGAATCCCGATGGCGTTCCTGGCCGACGAGGCCAACATCTCGCAGGAAGGCAAGCTGAACGTGCTCGGCGTCTTCGACCGCATCGCCGCGGCCGAGTTCCCCGTGGTCCACCCCCGCATGGTGTTCGCCTTCCGCGTGCAGGCCGAGTTCACCGACGGCGGGCGCAACTTCCCCGTGCAGGTGACGATGCTCGACGACGAGAACGACGTCCTCTTCGCGGCCAGCGGCGAGATCAACCCGCCCATCGTGCCCCCCGGCGAGTTCTCGACCGCCAACCAGGTGTTCACGCTGGTGGGGATGCAGTTCCCCCGCCCCGGCGTCTACCGCTTCGTGGTGACCGTCGCCGGCGTCGATCCGCACGAGACGCAGTTCTCCGTCAGCGGCGCCGTCGTCCCGGGGGGCGCGCCCGGGGTCGCCGATTCGTCGCTGAACTGAGCGCCAAAGGCCGGGAATACAGGCGGGGCATCTCAGGCCGGCGGTGCGGTTTGCGGCTGCGGGAGACCGCCCGATTGGTTCTTGTTTGGTTTTCGCTTTCTATTTTTTGACGAGGCTCATCATGTCCCGCCAGCTGATTCAGATCCAGGTGGTTCACGGCGACGCGCTGACCTTCGAAGCCGACATCCTGGCGCTCAAGTACGCACGTGGGTGGTACGGCGTGGACGCGATGGTGTCTGCGCGGCTTGAAAAAGCCGGCGTAGAGATCGAAACCTCGCCGGAAATCGGCGAGGCGCACCTCCTCGACTCGCGCGGAAGCGTGGCTGCCCGGTGCGTGCTGTTTTTAGGAGTGGAACGCCTGCAAGGCTTCCGGTACCGTGAGATCCGTGAGTTCGGTCGCGCGGTGCTTTCGGAACTGGCCCGGCTGGCGAGCAGGACAACAACGATCGCGCTCACGGTGCATGGGCCCGGGTACGGCTTGGATGAAGGCGAAGCGCTCCGGTCGGAGATCGCCGGCCTCATCGACGGCCTCACGGGGGGAACGTATCCGCCGAACCTGGAGACGATCTCGGTGGTGGAGTTGGACGCCGAGCGCGCGGCCGCGATTACCGCAGTGCTGCGAGAGCTCGTTCCGCATGGCACGGTCGAGGCGCATCCCACGCGTCACCTTAGCAGCCTGAGCGCGCTCGCTCGCGAGAACCTGCGCTCTGCTGGCTTTGAGTCGGCCGCCAAGCCCCACGTATTCGTGGCCATGCCGTTCCACAAGGCGATGCTCGACATCTATCGGTATGGTATTGAGCGCCCGGTCAACGACTCGGGCTACCTATGCGAGCGTGCCGACCAAGCGGTGTTCACCGGCGACATTCTCCAGTGGCTGAAGGACCGCATTGCCACGTCCGAGTTGGTGATCGCCGACCTGAGTGGCGCGAATCCCAACGTCTACTTGGAGGTGGGTTACGCGTGGGGACTGAAGAAGCGCACCGTGCTGCTGGCCAATGCCGCCGACGATGTAAAATTCGACGTGCAGGGCCAGAAATGCCTGAAGTATGAGACGATTTCGGAGCTCGAGGAAAAGCTCAGAAGCGAACTCGCCGGCCTCAAGGCATGAACCCTCGGGGCGTCGCCAGGCGTCCATCGTTGATAAGGTACAAATGCCCACCGGTATCGCCGGTGGGCATTCGACTGTCAGGGGAGCAACGGAAGAAAGATCAGGCGTAGGCGCAGACGCTGTCCAGCCACAGCTCCTCGCCGCCCACCACCACCGCGCCGATCACCCCGCCCGACACGGTGATCGTGCCCTGCGACCCGCCCGCCACCGGCGACGACGCGGCCGCCACGGTGAGGCCGCCGAGCGACGCGGGCGCGGCGGTGAGCGGCCCCACGAAGGCGCGGCTCCCGTTCACGCGCAGGTTCTCGGTCCCGCCGCGGTGCAGGAAGTGGAACCGCACCGTGCGCGCGGCGAACGGCAGGCCGGTGAAGTCGAACCGCGCGCCGATGCTGTTGGCGCGCGCCGTGGTGCCGTCCGACAGGCCGAACCCCGCCGGCGGGATCTCGGTGCGCAGCACGTTGTAGGCGGTCGATCCGGCGCCCTGCTCGAACTCCTCGACCGACACCGGGATCGCGTTCTCCGTCCACGCCAGGCTCCCCGACGGGCTCGACGCGGCCCCGCCGAACTCCGTGCCCAGGCCCGGCTGGTTGAAGTCCACGCACGCCGCCGCGCCCTGGTCCGCGCGCCGGGAGCCCGGCGCGCCGGCCGTGCCCGTCACGGGTTGATACGAGCCGCTGCACGCCGCCAGCGGCACCACCACGAGCGTGAGAAAGAAAGCTCGAATATCCATCATGTCCCCTGATTGCTCGATCGGTGGCCGGCGGGCGCAGGATCGCCCCGCCGGCGCTGCGCGGCAGGGCACCGCGCATGCCCGTGCCCGTCCGGGGCCGTGCCGGTGCCATGCATCGTGTTCGAGCATCAGGAGTTAGGCGCGAGCCGCACGCGGGGGGCACACTCCTCGCGTCCGCTTTGCGCTGGGTCGCGGCAGCCCCGGTTCTGTGTACCGGGCGTCCCACCGTCCGCCGCTTCCCGCGCTTCTCCCCCTCTATCGACTCAAAACAATCGACCCCAGAAACAGGCTGGAATCCGCATGAGCACCGCCGCCGACACGCCTGCCGAGACCGCCGCATCCGACGCTTCCCCGCAGCCCTCCCGTCACGCGGGCATGGGCGCGATCCCGTACGCGGACGACGAGAAGGCGGGCGTGGCGTTCCGCGTGTGGGCGCCGAACGCGGCGGCGGTGGCGGTCACGGGGAGCTGGAACGGCTTCGCGGCGGAGGGGGTGGCGCTGGGGAGCGAGGGGAACGGCTTCTGGTCGGCCGACGTGGCGGGGGTGAAGGCGGGCGACGAGTACCAGTTCGTGGTGCGCACGGCGCAGGGCGACGCGCTGCGCCGCCGCGACCCGTACGCCGCCGAGATCGGGCTGACGGACCGCAACTGCGTGGTGGTGGATCCCGCGTTCGACTGGGGCGACGCGCCCTGGTTCACGCCGCCGTGGAACGAACTGGTGATCTACGAGCTGCACGTGGGCACCTTCAACGACCCCGACGGCCCCGGGCTGCCGGGCACCTTCGCCTGCGTGATCGACCGGCTGCCGTACCTGGCCGACCTGGGCGTCAACTGCATCGAGATCATGCCCTCCGTGGAGTTCGCGGGCGACTTCTCGTGGGGCTACAACCCGGCCGACATCTTCGCCATCGAGAGCGTGTACGGCGGGCCGGCGGCACTCAAGCGGCTGGTGCGCGCCGCGCACGAGCGGGGGATCGCGGTGATCTTCGACGTGGTCTACAACCACTTCGGCCCCAGCGACCTGGACCTGTGGCGCTTCGACGGGTGGGCGGAGGGGGAGGGGGGCGGCATCTACTTCTACAATGACTGGCGCTCGCCCACGCCGTGGGGGCACACGCGGCCCGACTACGGGCGCGAGGAGGTGCGCCGCTTCATCCGCGACAACGCGACGCGGTGGCTGGAGGAGTTCCGCTTCGACGGGCTGCGCTGGGACGCCACGGCCTACATCCGCAACGTCAACGGCAACAGCGACGACCGCGCGCACGACCTTCCCGACGGCTGGGCGCTGATGCAGGCCGTCAACCGCGACACCGACGAGCGCCAGCCCTGGAAGCTGCACGTCGCCGAGGACCTGCGCGGCAACGGGTGGATCGTGCGCGCGCACGAGCTGGGCGGCGCCGGCTTCGACACGCAGTGGGACAGCGAGTTCGTGCACCCGGTGCGCCGCGCCGCGATCGAGATGAGCGACTGGCAGCGCAGCATGGACGCCATCCGCCGCGCCATCGAGCACCGCTACGAGGGCGACGCGTTCAAGCGCGTGATCTACAGCGAGAGCCACGACGAGGTGGCCAACGGGAAAGCGCGGCTGCCGGAGGAGATCTGGCCCGGGCAGGCGGGGAGCTGGTACTCGCGCAAGCGGTCCACCCTGGCGGCGGCGCTGGTGTTCACCGCGCCGGGGATCCCCATGCTCTTCCAGGGGCAGGAGATCCTGGAGGACCGCTGGTTCCAGGACAACGACCCGATCGACTGGACGCGGCTGGAGACGCACGCCGGCGTGCACGCGCTCTACCGCGACCTGATCCGCCTGCGCCGCGACTGGTGGGACACGTCGCGCGGGCTGCGCGGCCAGCACGTGCACGTGCACCACGTGAACGACGCCGACAAGGTGATCGCCTTCCACCGCTGGGAGAACGGCGGCCCGCGCGACGACGTGGTGGTGCTGCTGAACTTCGCCGACCGCTCCTACGACGGGTACTGGCTGGGGCTGCCGCGCGGGGGCGAGTGGAAGGTGCGGCTGAACAGCGACTGGCGGGGATACGCGGACGACTACGCCGACACCCCCAGCTTCCACACGCGCGCGGACGGCGGCCCGATGCACGGGATGCCGCACGGCGCGCCGGTCGGCATCGGACCGTACACCTGCATCATCCTTTCGCAGGACGAGTAGGGGCGGTTCGGCGGAGTAAGCTCGAAGCGCAGTGTCTCTGGCTGGATTGTGTCGGTGTGGCAGAGAAGCGGTGGGGCGGCCTCGGCTGGCCCCCTCCCCCCGGGCCCCTCCCCGCGCTCCGCGGGGGAGGGGGTGAACTGCGTGTGGTGGGAGCGGGTCAGTCCGCGGCGGCGGGGGCTTCCGCAACTGCTTTGGGGGATGACGGAAGCTTCGCCGCGGCGTGGGTCTGGGCGCGCTCGGAGAGGAGGAGGCGAGCGTCGGCGGGTGAGACGTGCGAGGCGATGAGGTCGATGCCGTTGGCGGCCAGGCGGCGGGCGGCGGCGGCCGGGCGGGGATCGCCGCGGTCCAGCGCCCACTGCGCGTGGCTCGTCAGCAGCACCGCCTCCAGCGCTCGGCCCAGGGTGAGCGCGAAGCGGCGGGCGCCGGCCTGCACCTCGGCCTCTCCCTCGCGGCGCGCCTCGCGCATCCAGGCGGCGGCGCGCTCCACGGCCCGCAGCGCCGCCTGCACCGGCGCCGCGAGCGACCCGTCGCGCACCTCCGACGCGCAGCGCGCCACCTCCGCCACGAGAGGGTCCATCCCGCCCGCCTCGTTCAGCGCCCGCAGCACGTCCAGCGACAGCACGTTGGTCGTCCCCTCCCAGATGGAGAGCACCTGCGCGTCGCGCAGCAGGGTGGGGATGCCGGTGTTCTCCACGTATCCCGCCCCGCCGAACGCCTCCACCACCTCGCTCGCCACGGAGACGCCCTGCCGCGCCGTGGTCAGCTTGGCGATGGGGGTGAGGATGCGCAGCAGCGTGCGCCCCGCGTCGTCCAGCTCGCCCGCCTCCGCGCGCCCGAGCAGCTCCACCACGCGGAAGGTGAGGTGCAGCGCGCCCTCCATCTCCGCCTGCAGCCCGGCGAGCGTGTCCACGTGCAGCGGCAGCGCGTCCAGCGTCGCCCCGAACGCGCGCCGGCGCGATGCGTAGGCGCGGGCCAGCGCGACGCCGCGGCGCATCAGCGCGGAGGCGCTCACCGCGTTCCAGGTGCGCGTCACGTTCAGCATCGGCGCGATGCCGCGTACGCCGGCGTCCAGGCCGCGCACGGGCACGGCAACGGTGCCGTCCAGCGTCAGCTCGGCCGTGGGGAGCTTGCGGGTGCCCAGCTTCTCCTTCAGCCGGTCGATGCGGATCCCGTTCAGCCGGCCGTCGTCACCGCGCGTCTCCAGGTAGAAGAGCGCCAGCCCACGGCCGCCGGGCGCGTTCCCCTCGGGCCGCGCCAGCGTCAGCGCCATCTGGCTCGTGGCGGCCGAGGTGAACCACTTTCGTCCGAAGAGCCGCCACTGCCCGTCATCCCCCCGCCGAGCCGCCGTCTCCGAGTTCCCGACGTCCGAACCGCCCGTCGTTTCCGTCATCCACTGCCCGCTGGTCCAGAACGCCGCCGGGTCGCGCGAGGTGAGGTGCGGCACCGCGCGGTAGATCAACGCGTCGTTGCCGCTCTCCAGCAGCGCGCGCGCCGCGCCGTCCGTCATCGCCAGCGGGCAGGAATAGATGTCGGTGGACGGGGTGAAGAGGTACGCCAGCGCGAACTGGTGGATGCGCGAGAGGGCCCCGTGGGCCCGCTCGTACGCCGTGGCGACCACGCCGTGCTCCGCCGCGATGCGCTCCGCCGTGCGCCACAGCGGCGTCAGCTCGATGCGGTCCACGCGGTTGCCCCACGCGTCCCACTGCACCAGCCGCGGCTCGTTGGGCAGGTCGGCGAGCTGCTCGGGGTACAGCTCGGCCGAGAGCCGCCCCATCTCCCGCAGCGACGGCTCGACCTCGGCGAGCACGTCCGCCGGCAGCAGCCGCGCCAGCAGCGAACGCAGCGCGAGGTCCTCGTCCCACTGGTTTCCCAGCGTCGGCGGCGTTTGGGTGAACGGCATCGGGGCGGCGGATTCGAGGAGTAGATGAGAACACATTCACGTTGCGCCTTGAACGCCGCTCAGGCCAGAGGAGCGATGCAAGGTAATTCGAATTACGGTAATTTGAATTACCTTGATTGACGTGGGGAGTGGACTAAGGTAAAATGGATTACCGTAATTCTGATTACCTTATGCGCGGAGAGGGGCCATGTTCGTCGGACGTGATCGAGAAATCCGGGCGCTCGAAGGGCAGTTCGACAATGGAAAGCCATCTCTCACCATCACCTATGGCCGCCGCCGGGTAGGCAAGTCGACCCTGCTTCAGCAGGTGCTGGAAGGGCGCGATCGCGTGTACTTCCAGGCCACGCGGATCACCGACGGCGATTCGCGGATGCTGTTCCAGCGCGCGATCGCCCAGGCGCTGGGCGACGATCCCGTGTTGAACAGCCTGCTCGACTGGGAAGGGATCTTCGGCTACCTGCGCAGCTGGATCGGCACCAGCGGGAAGCCGCTGGTGGTTGCCATCGACGAGTTCCCGTACCTGTGCGAAGACAACAAGGCCCTTCCGTCCATCCTCCAGAAGATCTGGGACGAGGTGCGGCGGGCGGGCACCCCGCTGAAGCTGGTGCTGTGCGGATCGGCGGTCGCCTTCATGGAAGGGCTGCTGTACGAGCGCAACCCGCTGCACGGGCGGCAGTCGTGCGACCTGGAGATCAACCCGCTCTCGTTCCGCGACGCAGCGCGCTTCTTTCCAGGGTGGAACGCCGTGGACGCGCTGCGCATGTACGGCATCCTGGGCGGAATGCCGTACTACCTGTCGCTCTGTGATCCCGCGGAAGACATCGCGGACAACGTGTGCAGGCTGGTGCTCGAAGACGGCGCGCCGCTGCGTGACGAGCCCATGCAGCTTCTGCAGGCCGAGCTGCAGTCTCCCGCGCGCTTCGCCGGGATCCTCCGCGCGGTGGCCGACGGCCTCACCGAACGCGGCGAGATCACGAACCGCATGATGCAGAAGGGCGAGCAGAGCACCAGCATCACCCCCTACATCGACCGGCTCGAGGCGATGCGGCTGCTGCGGCGCATGCACTCGCTGGACGTGGCGGCACCCGAGCGCAGCCGCAACGCACGGTATTACCTCAACGATCCATTCGTCACCTTCCATTTCCGCTTCGTGCTGCCGAACGTGTCGGCGCTGCAGTCGGGGCATGCCGACATGGTGTGGAACGGGATCATCAGCCCCCGGCTGGACGAGTACATGGGCGACCGGTTCGAGGAGATCTGCCGTTCGTGGCTGGCGCTGTACGGCCAGGAGCGGCTGGGGATGGCCGCGCAGACGGTGGGGAAGATCTGGGCGGCGGACCACGACATCGACGTGGCCGGCACGCTGCTGGACGGGCGCCGGGTGGCCGGCGAGTGCAAGTGGTGGAAGAGCCCCGCCGGACTGAACGTGCTGGCGGATCTCAGGGGCGATGCCGCGAAGGCGAAGTACTACCTGGGCGGCGAGCCCCTCCACCTGCTCTTCGCCCGCAACGGCTTCACGCCGGAGCTGCGCGAAGCCGCGGCGGGGGACCCGGGGGTTCTGCTACTCACCCCCGACGATTTATTGCAGGCGGCGGCCTGAACGCCGCAACGACGAACCCCTCTCCGCGACGGGCGGAGAGGGGTTCGTCTTTTCGGCCGGCTTCGGCGTTGCGGACGGCCGGGATCGGCTCACGCCTCCCAGGGGAGCCACGGCTTGCCGAAGTGCCCGTAGTTGGTGGTCTGGCGGTAGATCGGGCGCAGCAGGTTCAGGCGCTCGATGATGGCGCCCGGGCGGAAGTCGAAGCCCTTGCGCACGAAGTCCTCGGCGGCGCGCTCGTCGCCGGTGCCGAAGGTGTCGACCTTCACCGACACCGGCTCGGCCACGCCGATGGCGTAGGCCACCTGCACCTCTGCGCGCCTGGCCAGCCCGGCCTTGACCACCTCGCGCGCCACGAAGCGGCAGAAGTAGGCGCCGCTGCGGTCCACCTTGCTGGGGTCCTTGCCGCTGAAGGCGCCGCCGCCGTGGCGCCCCATCCCGCCGTAGCTGTCCACGATGATCTTGCGCCCCGTGACGCCGGCGTCGGCGCTGGGGCCGCCCTGCACGAAGCTGCCGGTGGGGTTCACCATCAGGTTGATGTCGTCGTGGTACCACGAACCCAGCGCCTCGGGAACCACGTTGAGCGCCACGAACTGGCGGATCGTCTCGCGGTCCACGTCGGCCGAGTGCTGCGTGCTCACCAGCACGTCGGTGACGGCCACGGGGACGCCGTTCTCGTAGCGGACGCTCACCTGCGTCTTCGCGTCGGGCCGCAGCCAGGCGGCGCTGCCGTTGCGGCGGTGCTCGGCGAGGGAGCGCGCCAGCTTGTGCGAGAGGAGGATCGGGAGCGGCATCAGCTCCTCGGTCTCGTCGGTCGCGTAGCCGAACATGATTCCCTGGTCGCCCGCGCCCTGCTCGCCGCTCAGGCTGGTGTCGGCGTCCACGCCCTGCGCGATCTCGGCCGCCTGGCGCGAGAGGAAGACGTGGATCTCCAGGTTGTCGGCGCGAAAGTCCTGGTCGGCGTCCACGTAGCCGATCTCCTCCACCACCCGGCGCACCAGGGCGGGGTAGTCGACCTCGGCCTCGCTGGTGATCTCGCCCGCGAGCACCACCCGGTTGCCCTTCACCAGCACCTCGCAGGCGACGCGGCTGGCCGGGTCGGCCGCCAGGTGCGCGTCGAGGATGCTGTCGGCAATGGTGTCGCACACCTTGTCGGGGTGCCCTTCGGACACGCTCTCGCTGGTGAACGTGTACGCCACCGTGGCCGGTGCGCGCGTGGGTTCGAGGACGGTGCTCATGGCGGTCAGGCCTCTCGGGGCTCGGGGTGGCGCCGGCTGCTGCCGGAACGTAAAAAGGACCCTCCGTCGACTGGGACGGAGAGTCCTCGTTCGACGCTTTAGGCGGCGATCCGTTGCTGGCGCGGGCCCGCCAAGCTGTCGCTCTCAAAGCGCCCGCACCGCCTGCCGGTGAGGGCGGGCCGGATCCTCGACATGTCAAAAGGGGCCCCGCGGCGACTGTGCGCCGGGGGCCCCCGAGCGCTTTAGCACATTTGTAACGCGGAGCAATCGCAAGAACTCGCCGCGGCGCCATGGGACGCACGACGATGATAACGACGGCGGGAGCGGAGCGCAAGCGCGGTCCCTCATCCCCCCGGCCCCCTTCTCCCGAACTGCAGGAGAAGGGGGAGAACTGCAACGGCTTACGGCGCGTACGGGACGGGGAGAATTCTGCGCGAAAACCTCGTCGACTGTCGTCGAGCCAGGGACGACGGGTCGCACGGACGCGTGAGGGATGCGCGCCCGGAGGGCCGGGACGGCGCCACGGGCAGTATCGTGGCGGCGGCCCGGCTGCGTTGGGCACGGCGGTATCGTGCCCTACGCAGCGCGCAG
>DASQLJ010000803.1:0-4574 GCA_035630095.1 Longimicrobium sp. | reverse complement strand
CCGGCGCCGACGTCGCCGCGCGGGGCCGCGCGCTCACGCCGCTGCTGGAGCTGCTCGCGCGCGTGCTGGGGCGCGGGTCGCACGCGCTTCCTCCGTACTTGCTGGGGCCATGATCGACCCAGGCAGCCCGGTCGCGGACGTCGTGCTCCCCGCGTTCGCGCGCGATGCCCACCTCGTGGCCGCCGAGGCGATCCTGCGCCGGCTGGCCGCCGCGTTTCCGTCCGCGGGACTCGGCATCACCGGGTCGCTCGCCACCGGAACGCACCGGGCGGGGAGCGACATCGACCTGGTGATGGCGGACGAATCGTTCCGGCGCGACATCCAGTTCGCCACCGTCTCGGAGGGGATCCCCACGGCGGTGGTCTGCCTTCGCCCGCACTTCGACGCGGACCGGGAGCGGCGCTGGATGCTGGCGTCGGGCGGCGAGGTGCGCGTGGTGTCGATGGTGCGCTCGGCGTTCGTGGCGCGCGACCCCAACGGCGTGATGGGCGAGATGCAGCGCACCGTCGCGCGGCTCGACCGCGAGCGGCTGGAGCGGCGCGACGAGCTCGCCGCCATCCGCCGCGACGAGGGGCTCGCGCTGATCCGCGCCCTGCACGGCGGCACCCCCGCCGGCGACGAGCACCTGCAGATGCAGCTCTTCACCGCCATCGTGGACGGCTGGTTCCTGCTGCACGGGCTGGCGATGGAGACGCGGCAGGCCAGCGAGCGCATGCTCGACACCATCGCCGCGCACGACCGCCCGCTCTACGACCTGCTGCGCCGTGCCACCCCGCTGACCCACGCCGCGCTCGCCCCCCTGCTCCGCGCCTTCGACCACGTCTTTGCACCAGTTCCGGGTGCGGGATGATTGCCCGGACCTTCTCTCAGGCCGACCGCCACATCCCTCCGTGGCCTCGCGCGCTGGACGGGCCCAAGGGATGGCGTGATCATTGATGGAGATTACGCGAGGCTCCGCGTCACGGTGACGCAGAACACGCAGCGAGGTGACCGATGAGCTCTGCTTCTTTCGCTCAAACCGATCCGGTGCCGTGGCCGAGCGGACATGGCGACACCATCGCGGTGCTCGCGCTTCTGCCCGACGCGCTGAGCGAGCGGTACGGCCTCCGGTTCATCGAAGGCAGCGACAACCTCGACGTCTACGAGGCGGCGGCGATTCGCCTGGAATCGGGGCGGCGCCTCGGGCTTCTGCGGCACCGCGGCGCTCCGGTTCCGGGTACGGAGATCCACGCGGACGGCGCGGACAATTCGCTGGAGGCGATTCGCGAGTTCCTCGACGGCTTCGGCCTTGCGGCCGACGACCTGCTCTGGGTGCGAGAGGACGTGCCGCTCGACCATCTCCGTGCGGCCGAACACCCGGCCTGAACGTCCGATTGGAACGCAAGCGAGCCCCCGGCCGTCTCTCGGCCGGGGGCTCGTTCGTTTGATCTGAAGATCGGCTACTGCGCGAGCGTCCAGGCGATGGGCATCGTCACCTGCACGCGCACCGGCTGGCCCTTCACGGTGGCGGGGCGGAAGCGGGCGCGGCGCAGGACGGTCTGCGTGGGCGCGTTGAAGCCGGGGTTGGGCGAGTTGACGATCTGGATGCTGCGCGGATCCACGCGCCCATCGGCGCCCACCACGAAGCTGGCCATCACGCTCCCCGACACGCGGTTCGCCTGGAGCTGGGGCGGGTAGCGGTCCTGCAGGGCGCGCTGAAGCTCGTTGACGTTGGTCAGCCGGGGCCGCTCCTCCACCACGTCTTCCCCGAACACCTCGTTGGGCGTCGGCGCGCGGGCGGAGGGCTCCTCGCGCGCGGGGGCGGGGGGCGGCGCGACCGGCTGCGGCGCGGGGCGCGGCGGCGGCGCGACGGCCACCTGCTGCGGCTGGGGCTGCGCGGGCGCGGGCGCGGGCTGGGCCTGCGCCGTCCGGGCGAGCTGCGCCGCCTGCTGCTGCTGGAGAAGCTGCGTCTGGCGCAGGGTCTCCGCGTCCCGGCGGCGGCGCTCGTCGTCCTGCTGCTTCTTCAGGGCGTCGGCGGCGCGTTGGCGCGCGGTGCGCGAGGCCGTGTCCGGCGCGGGCACGGGCGTGGTGTTCTCCCGCGCGTCGGCGGCGGGCTGCGCGGGCGCGGCAGACGCGGCGGCGGGGCCCTGCGCGAGCTGGCTGGCCACCGGAACGGTGGTGGCCGACGCCGTCGCATCGCCCTGCGGGCGCATCGCCATCCACGCGGCGCTGCCCAGCACCAGCAGGCCCAGCACGAACCCGGCGGCCATCGCGGGGCCGCGGGATCCACCGGACTTCGCGGCCGCCGCCCGCCTGCGAGCGGCGCCGGGCATCGGCGTGGGCGCCGGCTTCGCGGCGGCGGGCGCGACGGGCGCGTACGACGGCGTCTCGGCGATCCGCGGCGGCGCGGCGGGTGCCGCGGCGGCGAACGGCATGGAGACGGCCGGCGCGGCCTCGATCGGCGTCGACTCGGCCGCCACGGGTGCCGGCGTCTCCACCGGCGCCGCGACGGGCTGCGGTGCGGGCATCGCGCTGGGGGCGGCCGGGACGAACACCGGCGGCTTCGGCGGATAGTACAGCTCCAGGTCCGGCGCCGCGGTCCCGGCGCGCTTCGGAACAGGCTTGGGCACCGGCGCGCGCGTCAGGTCCGCCAGCGGCGGCGCGACCGTCTGCGGGGTGACGGTCGGCGGCGCGACGGTGGCCTGCACGACCACATCCGCGGCTGCGGCCTGCGCGACCACCTCCGCCGCGGCGGCGGCGATCGGGACGGCGGGAGATGCAGAGGCTTCGGACGGACCGGCTTCGAACGGAGTGGGTTCGGCGTGGGCGGCGGGCGCATCCACCGGCGCGGGGGACTCGACCGCGGACGATTCGGATGCGGCGGCGGCGAGCTGCGGCGCGGCGGGATCGTCTTCATTCCCCGCCAGATCCGCGATCTCGACCACCACGGCATCGGGCGATTCGACGGCGAGGATGCCGCCGGCGGCGGCGACCACGGCCGGCGCCGCGGGTGCGGGCGCCTCCGTCTGCGGCTCGGGTTCCGGCTCCGGTGCCGCGGCGGCGGGCTGGGCGGAGGCGGGGGTGATCTTCCCGAGCACCATCACCTGCCGCGTCTGCTGCTGCAGGGCGGCGGAGAAGGCGGCGCCGTCGGCGTGGCGCTCGGCGGGGTTGGAGCGCAGCGCCTGGAGCACGGCCTCCACCACCTGCGGCGGCACGGAGGCGGCCACGTCGGCGGGGGGCTCGGCGACCACGGCGCGGCCCTCGGCCAGGGCGCGGCGGGCCGCTTCGTCGAACGGGTGGTGGCCGGTGAGCAGCTCGTAGCCGACAACACCCAGGCTGAACACGTCGCTGGCGGAGGTCAGGCGGAAGCTGCCGGCGGCCAGCATCTCGGGCGAGGCGTAGGCGCTCACCTCGGCTTCGGCGCCGGCCAGCGACTCGCGCCGCACGATCTGCGGCACGCCGAAGCCGGCCACCTTCACGCGCACCTGCCGCTCGCCCTCGCCGCGCACCAGGTACAGGCTGGCAGGGCGCAGGTCGCGGTGGACGAGGCCGGCGCGGTGCCCGGCCGCCATCCCCTCGGCGGCGTCGCTCAGCAGCCGCAGGCCCAGCGCGATCGGCGGCTTGCCGCGCTGCGAGAGCACCGAGGCCAGCGTCTGCCCGCGCAGCAGCTCGCTGGCGACGAAGTCCAGGCCCAGCTCGGCGTCGTGCCCCAGGCAGTAGACGCCGGCCACGTTGGGGTGCTCGATCGCCGCGGCGGCGCGGACCTCGCCGGCCACCATCCCGCGGAAGCGCTCGCGCGCCTCGGGGGTGCGCGGCGCGGCGAGCACCTTCAGCGCCACCTCCACGCCCGTCTGCGCGTGCCGGGCGCGGTACACCAGCCCGCCGCGCCCCCGGCCGATCAGCTCCTCGACGGCGTAGCGGCCGTCGAGGGTGCGTCCGATGAGCAGTCGTTCAAGCCCCACCATGGCTCAACTTCGCGAGAAGAAAGGGGATGCGTGCTCCACGGCCGCGCGCCCCGCGGCGGCACGAAGGCCGAAGCGGCGGGAAACACCGGGACCTGCGGAGATGCGACGACCCGGGCTCTCGGGGGAGTCCGGGGAGGTTGCAACGGGATCGTGAAAACTCGCGCGCGGAAGCCGGATGCGCTGGGCGCGTCCGTGCGGCGAGCAGATCGGATTTGGAGTCAGGGAGCCGAAAGCTAGTGGGCTTTTTCGCGCGGGTCAATAACGACGCGCGCGCCGGCCGCACGTTCTACGTCATCGGATCGCCCGGGCGCCGTCCGCCACGACACCTCGCGAGCGACGGCGCGACCGCCCCGCCGCGGGCTCGTCCGCGCGATGCCGGCCGGGCCGAACGCCGCCCGTCGCGCCGAGCCGGTGGAGGCCACGCCCCCCGGTTTCAGACGCATCCCACGGAACGGTTCGCGTGAGGGATTCGCGCCCGCAGGGCCGAGACGCCGGCGCGCCCGCGTCCATCGTCGACGGAACGAGCCGGGGCCATGGCGCGCCGGCGGCTCGGCGCCGTTGGCAACGGCGGTATCGTTGCCTACGGCGCGCGAAGCCCGGCCCGGAGCGCAGCGGAGGGACACGCCCGAA
>DASQLJ010000802.1:0-5077 GCA_035630095.1 Longimicrobium sp. | reverse complement strand
CGCGCTTCAGCACCACCTCGCGGATCTGCGGGGCGGTGATCCCCAGCACCTCGTGGAAGTGCCGCACCATGTACATCTCCAGCACGGTGGCCGGGCAGGTGATCAGGTGCTGGTTCAGCTTCAGGATCTGGTGCAGCAGCGCGGCGTTGGTGAACACGTAGCCGATCCGCCATCCCGACATCCCGTAGTTCTTCGACAGCGTGTTGCACACGATGGTGTGCTTCTTGGCCGGGTCGAAGGCGGCGGCGGAGATGAAGTCGCGCGGCTCCAGCACGTAGTCGCTGTACGCCTCGTCGGAGACGATGTAGAGGTCGTGCTGGTCGGCCAGCCGGTGCAGCTCCCGCCACTCGCGGGCGGTGAGGAGGCGGCCGGTGGGGTTGTTCGGGTTGTTCACCACGATCGCGCGGGTGCGCGGGGTGACGAAGTCGCGGTACTCGGAGATCGGCGTCTGCCAGGGGAGCCGCACCGGCACGCCGTGGCACAGCCGCACCTGCTCGGGATAGCTCACCCACGCGGGCTCGTGGATCAGCACCTCGTCGCCCGGGTCCAGGATCGACATGAAGGCCATGTGCAGCGCGATCTTCGATCCGGCCGTCACCACGATCTCGGTCTCGGGGTCCACCGGCACGTCGAAGCGGGTCTCGTAGTACTCGGCCAGCAGCGCCCGCAGCTCGGGGATCCCCCGCGAGTGCGAGTAGTGGTAGAGCGCCGGCAGCGGCAGGTCGTCGAACCCGAAGAGCGGGATGTCGAAGTACGCCTCGCCGAAGGAGAGCGTGATCACGTCGTCGCCCTGGCGCTTCTTGTCGTAGACGCGGTTGTTGTACTTGATCGACATCGCCTCGATGATGTCCTGCACGTAGCCCGCTGGACGCGGCATGGATCCCCCACGGAATGGAGTGGACGGCCGGGCGTTCGAGCCGCGGCCCTTCGGTGAAGCGCGCCGGCGCGGATGGCGCCGCCGGGCGGTGGTGTGCATCGGGACCGTCCGCGCGGCGAGCGGAACCCGGCGCGCGGCTGACGCTGCGGCGCGGCCCGCGCCGCGCTGGAAGCGGGTGACGGGCGCGGCAGGGCGACCGCGCTGGCGCCGTCCGCCGCGCGCTACGCGGCGGAGGGCGGCCCGGGCGGGGCCGCGACTTCGGTGTGCCGGATCATGAAGAGAGAGGTGCTTCATTGCGGCCGCCCCGGGTGGGAATCGGGGCGGGGTCCCGGCGGGAGGTGCGGAACGACGGCGCGGCTGGCGGCTCGGCCCGGTGTGCGCAGACGGAGATTCCCGGTCGGGCGGCTGCCGGTGGGGCGCTTCCTCCGTGCGGAGGCCCGAGCGTTCGTCCCCGGCCGCGGCCTGGCTCCTCCGGGTCGAGAAGACGCCGTGCGAGGGGCGAAGGCGGCGCGGGCCGCGAGGACGGCGCGGCGGCGGCCGGTGCACTCCACCCCGCGCTGGAGCGGGGGCCTGAACGGGTTCGCGCGCGGGTTCGGGACGGACGGTTGCCGGCGGACGCGTCCCGTGCCGCTCAGCGCGGGGCGGGCGGCCGGGCGGCCGTGGCCCACGCGGGCGGCGGGATCACCCGCAGCAGCCGGGTGTCGATGTCCACCTCCATCCCCTGGCCGACGGCGTGGAGGCCCACCAGCATCCGCTTCTTCCCGCGGCGCTCGATCGCCTGCCCCACCACGTCCTTGAACGCCCCGCCCCGCACGCGCACCCAGCTCCCCGCGTCCACCAGCGGCTGCAGCTCCGGCTCCACCTGCGCCGCGGCGACCGCGGTTGCGAAGGCGCGCACGTTGTCGATCTCGCCGTCGGGGATCGGGGCGGGAAGCCCGTTGGCGCGCACGATGGTGCTGACGCCGGGAACGGTGAGCACCCGGTGAACGTCGCCCAGGGTGAAGCGGCCGAAGACGTAGCTGGGGAAGAGCGGCCAGAGCAGCGTCTTGCTCCTGTCCTTCCACACCCGCGTGCTGGGCACGGTGGGGAGGTAGCTCTCGATGCCGCTGCTCTCCAGCCGCGCGATCACCTGCTTCTCGTGCTTCGCCCGCGTGTAGCAGGCGTACCAGCGCGGCTCCGTCGCCAGCGGCGAGGCCGTCCGCAACCCGTCCATTCGGTCCGTTCGGAGGAGCGTCACGCGATCGTTTCCGAGACTGAAGGGAATTGCTTGGCTCTGTCAGTTACAGGATCGTAACCAACCAGGGGCCGTCTCAGACCATATTTTTCCTGCGTTCGAGCGACCATGAGCCGCATCGCTTCCGCGGTCGCCACCCCTGCTCCGTTCCGGGCCAACACATCGACCCGACTGAGCCTCTATGCGCAGGAAAAAATCTCGTGGAGCAACCAAGAGAGCGGATGGGCCGAAAGCGCCCCATCGCGCGATCCAGCCGGGTGTCCGCGCTTCCGCTCGCGCCCGGTGGCTCGCCCCGCGCGTTTGCAGGGCAATGACAAGCCCCGGCATCAGCACGATCGCTGGCGCCGAAGGCCTGCGTGACATCGCTGCTCAGGGTGTGTCGCTAATTGATAGCGGAAGGGTCGCGGTCCCGTCAAGTGCTTACCCTCGCACGCACTTCCGGGGTTCTCCTGCCCGTTTCGGATTCACCATCCGTTTACCCAGACGGGGAGCCGGGTCTCCGAGTTTCACCGGCCGACCACCTGGGCGCGCGGCACCCCACATATTGCCAGAGTGGTCGACCGGGGACGAGCGGCCGAGTCATCCCGCCTGTAAGCTTCATGGTTGCCCCAGGCGTCACGGAGCAGGCGTGACGGGGAGCTCTCCCAGCCGAAAAACCCGCGACGGAACAGGAGATTTGCCCGCACCTTCTCCACGGTGGGCGCTCCGCCGTGATCGAACGGCCATCACGAGAGGCGCGAAAGTCAAATCGGGCTTCAATCGGCCTTTCCATGCACCACCGCCTCGCCGGCGGTGGTGTGGCGCGCCATCATCGGCAACGCCGCCAGCGGCACCATCACCCTGCACCGCCACAGCATCACCTACGGAACGGGCAACCGGTTCCTCTTCATCGACTTGTAGCGGGCCGATCCGGGACGGACGATGGGTGAAGAAAAGCCCTCCAGCGCGGACGCGCTGGAGGGCTTTCAACGAACCCTCACCCGGCTCGCTGGGGCTCGCCACCCTCTCCCGAACCGCGGGAGAGGGTTGGTGCGGGACGGCATCGGCGTCGTCTGGCCAGCGCCGGTGCCGCCGACGAGTGGCTGCGGGCTCGGAATGCGATTAGTATCGAAAGGAAAGTGGACACCACCCCCGCACCCGGCGAAAGTGCGGAGGCGTGCTCCATCCGATCGACGCAGTTGACGATGCCCGCCCCGTAGCGAACGCCCGTGACCGAGACGATCAGCGCGTGCTCTGCCCGGTGTTCCGCGCCGGCGCCTGGCACCGCGGCCACGCCCCCGGCTGCCCCGTGCGCTGGTCCACCGGGAAGGTGGTGATGCGCTCGCGCGGCAGGCGCTGCGGCTCCTCGCTCGCGAGGTACACCAGCATCGCGGTGAGAACGGCGTTCCGGCGCACGTCGTCGAAGACGATCTTGTCGTAGGTGTCGCGGTTGGTGTGCCAGGTGTACTGCCCGTAATCCCAGCTCAGCGACCCCAGCCCGAACGCCGGCGCGCCCGCGCAGACAAAGCTGGCGTTGTCGGTCCCGCCCGCCGAGGGCAGGCCGGGATCGCCCACCGTGATGCTGTCGACCAGCACCGGCGGCAGCATCCCGAACCAGCGGCGGAAGAAGGGCGCCACGCCGGTGAAGCCCTGGTACGAGAAGTTGGCGATGCGCCCGGTGCCGTTGTCCTGGTTGAAGAGCGCCTGGAGGTTCTCCACGATTTGCGGGTTGTCCTCCACGAACGCCCGCGAGCCGTTCAGCCCCTGCTCCTCGCCGCTCCAGTGGCCGGCCATGATGGTGCGCCGGGGACGCGGGTAGACGGCCTTGAGGATGCGCATGGCCTCCATCATCACGATGGTGCCGGTGCCGTTGTCGGTGGCGCCCGAGGCCGCGTCCCACGAGTCGAAGTGCGCGGAGAGCATCACGTACTCGCCGGGGGTGCGCGTGCCCCGCATCTCGGCGATCACGTTGGAGGCCGGCAGGTCGCCCGGGAACTGCGCCTGCGCGTCGAGGCGGATCCGCGGCGACTGGTTGTTCTCGGCGAGGCGGTAGACCAGGCCGTAGTCCTCGCAGCTCAGGTCGATGGTGGGCACCCGCAGGGTGCGCGCGTTGAAGATCTTGTCCACGCCCCACCCCAGCGACCACAGGTTGGTCACCACGCCCAGCGCGCCCGCGTCTTCCAGCGCGCGCGGCAGGGCGCGGGCGTCGTAGCCGGTCTTCTGGATGCGCGCGGCCCAGGCCTGCGTGCCGGCGGCGCGCTGCGTCCTGAGCCGCTCGAAGGTCTCGGGGAGCGCGTACTTGGCGTAGTTGTCGTCGGCGCGGCAGGTGGGCTGCGCGAACGAGGTGAGCACGAACTTGCCGCGCGCGTTGGGGAGCCAGGCGCGGAACGCGGCCGAGTCGGCCACGTCGGGGAGGATCACGACGGGGCCGGTGACGGGCCCGTTGGTGCCGGGGCTCCAGGCCAGCATGGTGCCTTCGAGGGTGCGCACGCGCGGGCTCACCAGGTCCACGTGCGTGATCCCGCGGGCCCAGCCGCGCCAGGTGCCGTACTGCTGCGCACGCGCCGCGATCCCCCACCCGGCGTAGCGGCCGATCGCCCACTGGTACGCGGCCTGGATGTTGGGCGTCCCCGTGAGGCGCGGCCCCACCGAGTCCATCAGCGACTGTGCGAGCGGCTGGAGCTGCGAGCGGTTCATCCCCTCGTCCCAGATGCGCTGCAGGACGGGGTCGCTGCTGGCCCAGGCGGGTGCGGGCGTGGGCCGCGCTGGCGCGGGGGCGGTCGGCTGCTGCGCGCGGGCAGGCGCGCCGCCGAGCACCGACGCGACGGCGAGTGCCGCGAACGGAAGGGTTCGCTTCATCGGTTCTCCCTGAGATGTGAAAAGGCCGGGCCGACAGTGTGCCGCCCCCGCCACGCGGTTGCAAGTGCGCCGATCACGCGCGGGTCTTGTCGTGGACCGACGCAATCGCCGTTGAAGTCCGCGAAGGC
>DASQLJ010000801.1:0-8434 GCA_035630095.1 Longimicrobium sp. | reverse complement strand
AGCGCCACCACCAGCTCCGGCGTGCGCGGAAGGAAGACGCCGACCGCCACCTCGGGCCCCGCGCCGAGCGCGCGGAGGTGGTGCGCCAGGCGGTTGGCGCGCGCGTCCAGCTCGCCGTAGGGCACGGTCTCGCCGCGCCAGCGCAGCGCGTCGTGGCCTGGATGCGCGCGTGCCTGCGCCTCGAACAGCCGGTGGATGCAGCCGGTGGAGGGGTTCGCGTCCATCGTTCCAGCGATCACGGGGTCCCCGTTGCAAAGGCACGAAGAGGTGCGTCCCCGGCGGGCATGAGCTCCGGGGCGCGAAAGTGCGGGAGTTGTGGAGATTTTCGGCCGTTCGACGCGTGCGGAGACGATCGCACCGCTACCGCCGTCGAGATGAACCCTGCCGCCCGCGAAAGCGGACGCCGTGTGGTTGCTGCGGTGGAATTCGTCGATGAACCCGGCGGGGCCCTCACCCTGCCGCTTCGCGGCTGTCCCTCTCCCAAAACAACCCAAACAACCTGGGAGAGGGACTTGGGGCGCTTCGCGCCGGCTCCTTCCTCTCGCGCGGAGCTACCTCGGACTCCGCGGGACTTCTTGCGCTCGCGGAAACGTGGTCGAGCCGAAGCCAGTAGTCCGCGAAGGCGGACTTCGTGTGGTTGTTGCCGCGAATTCATTCGCCCCTGGACACCCGCGACATGCTGCTGACTATCCGTCAGCCCCGAAATCCAGGTGATGTCCGGCCTTGGGGACGAGCAGCCCCGGCCGGACGCGGCTCAGGCCGGCGACTCACGCCGACTCACGCCGACTCACGCCGACTCACGCCGCCGCGCGGGGTGCCTGGGCGCGCAGCACGCGCCCGAGCCGCGCGATCCCGTCCTCGATCTGCGCGACGCTGGGGTAGCTGAAGTTCAGGCGCAGGGCCGGCGTGCCCAGCCGCCCGTCGAAGCTGAACGCGCTCCCCGGGACGTACGCCACGCCCTCGGTCTCCAGGATCGAGGGGAGGAGCGCTCCGGTGTCGTAGCCGCCGGGGAGCTCGGCCCACACCAGGGCGCCGTGGCGGGGCACGCTGTGGCGCGTTCCCGCGGGGAAGTGGCGGCGGATGCCGTCCAGCATGGTGTCGCGCCGCAGCCGGTACGCGTCGCGCACGCGGTCGAGGTGCGCGCCGAAGCCGCCGGCGGCCAGGTACTCGGCCACCAGCCGCTGCGCGAAGGTGGAGGTGTCGATGTCGGCGCCGTCCTTGGCGCACCCCATCACCGACGCCAGCTCGGGCGGCACGATCACCCAGCCGGCGCGGAATCCCGGCGCCATCACCTTGCTGAACGAGCCCACGTAGAAGACCCAGCGGTCCTCCATCGCGCGCAGCGGCGGCAGGGCGTCGCCGTAGTGCAGCAGGCCGTAGGCGTCGTCCTCGATCACCGGCACGCGGTAGCGGCGGGCCAGCTCGGCCAGGCGGATCCGCTTCTCCAGGCTCACGCTCACGCCCAGCGGGTTGTGGCCGTCGGTGATGCAGTAGATGAACGCCGGGCGCTCGCCGGCGGCCAGGTACGCCTCGATCCGGTCCACGTCGATCCCCGTCTCCAGGTCGCTGTCCACCGGGAGGATGCGCGGCGTGTACGGCTCGATCACCTGCTGGAAGCCCATGTACACCAGCCCGTCGCAGATCACCGTGCCGCCCGGCTGCAGGAACAGCCGCGACAGCAGCGCCAGCGCCTGCTGCGCGCCCGTGGTCAGGAACACCTGCCCGGGCGAGCACTCCACCCCGCGCGCCTTCATCAGCGCGGCCACCTGCTCCTTGAGCGGGGCGAAGGGCGGCTTGTACTGCAGCGCCCCGGTGTCGCCGCGCAGCACGCGCTCGGCGGCGGCCAGGTAGTCGTCCACCGGGAACAGCTCGGGGGCGGGAAGGCCCAGGGCGAAGGAGATCACCCCCGGGCGCGCCATCAGCCCCAGCATCGCCCCGATGGTGGACGGGCGGACGTCGCGCGTCCAGGGGGCCAGCGGCAGGTCGCCCAGCCCGGACGCGCCCCACGGGGCGGCGGTCCCGGGAGCAGAGGGGGAAGGCTGAGCCGTTCGAATCATATCACCTCTGGGCGCCCCGCGACTCGGGCGAAGAAGGGGCGGCGGGGGAAGTAGAGCGTGGGAAACGGCACGGGTGCCCTCCGGCGGCGGCAGGGTCGATGCAGCCGCCCGGGCGAATCACTCGCAAAGGCGCACATCAGCCGTCACCCCCGCGGATGCAAACGATAATCAGAATCGCGGATTCAGAGCAAGGCTGAGCCTCCAACTGATACAAAGATCACGTGAACCGGCACCACTCACGGAGTCAACCTCAAGTAAGTCAACGCTTTGGCAGATTATTACGAAGGCATTTCAGGTGCGCTCCCCGCAACGACAAACGTCCGTTCACCCCGCGAGCAACCTTTGACGCGCCCGGCTGTACCATCGATGTCCCAGCCCTCCGCCCTCCCGCCCGTGGCTGATTCGCCGACTCCGAGCGTGGGGCGGGACGAGAGAAGCTGGACATCGGGGTGCGGCGCGATTACCTTGACTGTCGTCTGGCGTATGCCGCGAGACGACACACCCCTCGTCCACCGGGAACCGGAACGACAGGATATGCAGGCCGTACTTCGTCCGCTGATCGTGCTGCACTCCGACGCCGTGTTCAAGGAGCGGCTGCGGCGGATCGGCAGCCAGCGCTTCAAGAGCCAGTTCGTGAACGACTGGCCCGACCTGCGCAAGGCGTTAAAGGAGGCCCCCCCCGCCGCGCTGGTGGTGGTGGACCCGTACACCCACAGCTACGGCGCCGAGGCCGAGCTGGCGCCCGAGCTGCGCTCGCTGCTGTGGGAGCACCCCACCGCCACCGTGATCGCGGCGCTGGAGGTGAAGCGCCAGCGCGTCCGCGACCTGCGCACGCTGGGCGAGTGGGGGGTGAAGGAGGTGATCGCGCTGGACGAGGAAGACACCCTCGAGGCGATCAGCCGCCGGCTGCGCTCGGCGCAGGGGCGCCCGCTGCAGAGCCTGCTGGAGCGCTCGCTCCCCACCACGCTCAGCGGCCGCGCGCGCACGCTGCTGATGGCCGCCGCCGAGGTGGTGGCCGAGGGCGGCCACGGGCGCGACCTGGCCGCCTCGCTGCGGCTGTCGGAGCGCACCCTGCTGCGCTGGGCCGAGCAGGCCGACCTGCCGCCCCCACGCCGCATCCTGGCGTGGATGCGCGTGCTGCTCGCCTGCGAGCTGCTGGACGATCCCGGCCAGACGGTGCTGAGCGTGGCCTACACCTGCGGCTACGCCAGCGACAGCTCGCTGCGCCGCGCGGTGCAGGAGTTCACCGGCGTGCTGCTGACCGAGCTGCGCAAGCAGGGCGCGTTCGCCACCGCGTCGGAGCGCTTCCTGGAGGAGCTGGAGGGCACGCGCGAAAGCGGCCGCGTCCGCCGCAAGGCCGAGCGCCAGGCCGCCCGCGAGGGCCGCACCCTCCCGCCGGTGGAGCCGGAGCCGCAGCAGCCCGTGGTGGAGAGCCTGGGCCTCCCCCGCCTCTCCATCGGCAACTCGGTCTGAGGGCACGGGGAACGACGTCGATCGCAGAAGAGCCCGGGCATCCCGCCCGGGCTCTTCTGCGTCATGGCCGTGGCTGGGGCGATGGCAGGCGCTTTCCAAGGCATCCTTCCGGTTCCGGCCTGACCTGATTCTCTCACAGAGGCCACAGAGGACACAGAGAATTCCCTCCGTGTCCTCCGTGTCCTCTGTGTCCTCTGTGTCCTCTGTGAGAAAACATGGCACCAATCCCCGAACGATCCATGGCGATCGAGATGAAGCCGAGGACGGGCTCCGTTCACTCCGCTAACTCCGCTGACTCCGCGTAAAACATCGCGAGGCCCGCGAATCACCGCGGACAGGGAGCGGGAGAAGGCAAAATCGAGCACGGATCGCGGCCCGGGCTGGTTTCCGCCGACGTCGAAACCTATTGTAACGTCGGCGCGCTTCGTGCTGGTCGCGGGCGCGCGATCCCACCCCACACCCACCCAGCGCCGCAATACCGGCAACCATGCCCAGAGACCAGGACCACGCGGGCGAGCCCGTGGTGCCGCGCGGAGAGTCGGAAACGCTCCTCTCCTCGCAGGCCGCCAGCCCGTACGCGCCCCCCACGCCGGGGAGCGCGATCCGCACCCCGCGCTCCCGCGAGCACCGCCGCACCATCTTCGAGAGGATGTTCGAGGGGCGCAGCCGGCCCTACCTGCGCCTGGCCCTGTACTACATCGTGCTGCTGGCGGTGATGGTGGTGCTGGTCTACTTCGTGCCCGCGGTGCGCAACGCCTTCGTGGAGTCGACGCTGCTCCCCGAGCGCGAGGGCGGGCTGATGTCGGCGGGGCCGGGGACGGCGCAGTTCGGGGCCAAGCTGTCGCTGCAGGAGGCGCTGCAGCGGCTGCTCACCACCTTCCTGGTGATCGCCGGCGCGCTGTCGCTGGTGATCCCCGTGGCGTGGGTGTACATGGTCACCAAGCGCTTCCGCTACGACCCGGCGCTGGTGGCCTCGGTGATCATCCTCCCCATCGTGGTGGCCGGCACGGCGCTGGTGGTGAGGAACTCGCTGGCGCTGGCCTTCTCGCTCGCGGGGATCGTGGCGGCGGTGCGCTTCCGCAACACGCTGAAGGACCCGCGCGACGCCGTCTACATCTTCCTGGTGATCGCCTGCGGACTGTCGGCCGGGGTGAACGCGCTGGACGTGGCGATGGCCATCTCCATCTCGTTCAACTTCGTGGTGCTGACCGTCTGGAAGTACAACATCGGCTCGCTGTACAGCGGCAGCTTCGGCCGCACCGGCGTGCTTTCGGTGGGCGACGCCGAGCTGCTGGTGGCCGAGACGCCGGTGCAGCAGCGGGCGGTGCGGCGGCGGATGCTGCAGTACGAGACGGACATGCGCACCGACGGGCTGCTGCTGGTGCACAGCCGCGAGCCCGACATGGCGCGCACCACCGTGCAGGAGGCGCTCGCCGACCTGGCGCAGGACTGGCGCCTGGCCGACGTGGTGCCGCGCGGGGGCGAGATGCACACGCTGGAATACCTCGTGCGATTGAAGAAGGGCGTCTCGCCCGCCGACATGGTGGGCGCGCTGGACGAGCGCTGGTCGGTGCAGGTCGACGCCGCCGAGTACCTTCCCTTCCGCACCCGCCGCCGCAAGCGCAAGGGGCGCAAGGGCGGCTGAGCCGTCGCCGGGGCCGACTTCCTACACACGCGGGCACTGCGGAAACAACGGATGAAGATGCGGGGACGGATCGCGACCGCCGCCCTGGCCGGGGTGGCGGCGCTCACGCTGAGCGGGTGCTTCCAGTACGTGCGCGGGCTGGGCCGGGTGATCCCCGGGCTGATGGAGACCGACACCCTGGAGCTGAACCTGGTGTTGATCGGCGACGCGGGGCTTCCCGCGCCGGGCGGCGAGCCGGTGCTGCGGGCGCTGCGCGACCAGCTCACCAAGCAGTCCAAGACCACCTTCGTGGTGTTCCTGGGCGACAACGTGTACCCGCGCGGGATGGTGCGCGACAGCAGCGCCGCCGAGCGCCGCGAGAACGAGCGCATCCTCAACGCGCAGATGGACGTGCTGCTCGAGACGGGAACCCGCGGCGTGCTGGTGCCCGGCAACCACGACTGGGACGCCGGCGGCGCCGCGGGGCTCGAGGTGATCCGCGCCCAGGAGCGCTACGTGAACCGGCGCGGCGGCGACCTGGTGAAGGTGCTCCCCAGCAACGGCTGCCCCGGCCCCGTGCCGCTCGACTTCGGCAGCTACCTGCGCGTGCTCGTGCTCGACACGCAGTGGTGGCTGCAGGCGCCGCACCCCCGCCCCTACGGCGAGCGCGCGGAAGGGTGCCGCGCGCGCACCGAGGAGGAGGTGGTCGACTCGATCCACGCCGACCTGGCCAACGCCGGCCGCCGCCGCACCGTGGTGGTGGCCCACCACCCGCTGGTGTCGGGCGGGCAGCACGGCGGCTACTTCGACTGGCCCACCTACCTCTTCCCGCTGCACCCGTGGGCGCGCTGGTCGGGCGCCGGGGCGTTCGCCAAGCAGGACGTGACGGGCACCCAGTACCGCGTGCTCCGCGAGTCGCTCGCCCGCGCCTTCGCCCGCAACCCGCCGCTGGTGTACGCCGCCGGGCACGAGCACAACCTGCAGGTGCTGCGGCATCCGCCCGCGCGCTACCTGGTGGTGAGCGGGGCCGGCATCTACAACCACACCACGCAGTCGCGGGCCATCGCCGGCACCATGTACGCGCGCCGGGCCAGCGGGTGGACGGAGATGGCCTTCCTGCGCGACGGACGCGTGCGCATCTCGGTGAAGGTGGTCGACGCGCAGGGGCAGGCCAAGGAAGACTTCTCCACCTGGCTCGACACCCCGCCGCTGGTGCCCGAGGCCGACGCGAACCCCACCACGCCGCACACCCCGGTGGCGCCGTCGACCCCCGTCCCGGGGTCGACCTCGGCGCCGCCGCCCGCGCCCACGCCGCCGCCCGCCCCCGAGCCGGCACCGGCGCCCGCGCCGCCGTCGTCGCCCACGCCGACACCTACGCCCGCGCCCCCGCCCGCCCCCGTGCCGGCGCCCCCGCCGCCCCCGCCCACCGCCCCCGGAGCCCCGCGATGACCCGCCGCCCCACCCTCCGCGCGGCGGTCCTCGGCGCGGCGCTCCTCCCCGCCGCGCTCGCCGCCCAGGGCGCCGAGCGCACCGTGGTGGCCGGGCCGCGCTACGAGGCCGGCGCGCTGCGCCGCACGCTGTTCGGCCGCTCGTACCGCGAGCTGTGGACGGCGCCCGTCTCCGTGCCCGTGCTCGACCTGGGGAGCTTCGCCGGCGGGCTCGCGGTCACCGAGACCGGGGGCGGCAACCAGACGCGCTCGCTGCGCTTCCGCGGCGCCGACGGGCGCGACTACTCGTTCCGCTCGGTGGACAAGCGCCAGACCCAGACGCTGCACCCCGACTTCCAGAACACCGTGGTGTCGGACGTGGTGCAGGACCAGGTCTCGTCGCTCTGGCCGGGGGCCGGCGTGATCGCGCACCGGCTGGAGGCCGCCGCCGGGGTGCCGCACACCACCGAGATCCTCTTCGTCCTCCCCGACGACCCGCGCCTGGGCGAGTTCCGCCAGGAGTTCGCGGGGATGCTGGGGACGCTGGAGGCGCGCCCGGCGCCCGGGCCCATCACCGCCCCCATCGAGGGGCTGGCCGGCGCCACCCGGATCATGGAGACCGATTCGTTCCTGGTGGCGCTCCAGGCCGGGCCGGGGGAGCGGATGGACGACCGCGGCTACCTGGCGGTGCGGCTGGTGGACATCCTCCTGGGCGACTGGGACCGCCACGGCGGCCAGTACCTGTGGGCCAGCATCCCCGCGCCCGGCGGCGGCCACCTCTGGCGCGCGCTCCCGCGCGACCGCGACTACGCCTTCGTGGACTACGACGGGATGCTCCCCGGGCTGGCGCGCGGGCTGATCGAGAACGCGGTGCGCTTCCGCGACCAGATCGACCTGATGCCGATGCTGATCAACGCCGCGCCGCTCGACCACCGGCTGCTGGGCGGCGTGGACCGCGCCGCGTGGGACTCGGTGACCCGCGCGGTGCAGGCGGGGCTGAGCGACGCCGCCATCGACGGCGCCGTGGCCGCGCTCCCGGCCGAGTACCGCGCCCGCGACGGCGCGATGCTGGCCGCGCGCCTGCGGGCGCGGCGCGACGACCTCCCCCGCGTCTCGCGCCGCTACTACGACCTGGTCACCCGCGAGCCCGAGGCGCACGGCACCGACGGCGACGACGTGGCCGAGGTGGAGCGCCTCGCCAGCGGCAACGTGCGCGTGGTCATCACCCCCGCCGGCGGGGGCGCGCCCGTCTTCCGGCGCGAGTTCGCGTGGACCGAGTCGCGCGAGGTGCGCGTGTACCTGCACGGCGGCGGCGACCGGGCGCGGGTGCTCGGCGCCGGCCCCGAGTACGTGGTGGTGCGCCTGATCGGCGGCGCGGGCGACGACGAGCTGCGCGACGAGGGGCGCGCCGGCCGCCACACCGGCTTCTACGACGGCGAGGGCGCCAACCGCTTCGTGCGCCGCCCGCACACCCGGGTGGACGAGCGCGCCTGGGCGCCGGTGAAGTGGGAGCCGGGCGGCGGCACCGCCCCGCCGCGCGACTGGGGCGCCTCGTCGGCGGGGTTCGGGGTGGGGGGCGGGTGGCTGGGGACCGGGGTGGGGGCGTACCTCTCCGTGGGGCCCTCGTGGAAGCGCTACGGCTTCCGGCGCGCGCCCTACGCCGACAAGCAGAGCGTGGCGCTGCAGTGGGCGCCCGAGCACATGCGCTTCGGGGTGGAGTACCGCGGCGACTTCCGCTACGTGGGGAGCCCGCTGAACCGCACCGAGCTCCTGGCGCGCGCCACCGAGCTCGAGGCCGACCGCTTCTACGGCTTCGGCAACGACACCGACGCCATGGGGCTGTCCAGCAGCCA
>DASQLJ010000800.1:0-3890 GCA_035630095.1 Longimicrobium sp. | reverse complement strand
GGTCGCGCAGGTCTGGGTCGAGCGCCACGGCCGCCCCGGCGACGTCTACCGCTACGACGCCATCTCCGTCCTTGTCCCCGCCGGCGCCGAGCCGCAGGTCGACCACGTGGAAGACGCCTGGCGGATGTGATGACAATTCGGCTGAATGATTGTGCATTACCCACGGACGAATTGACTCACACGGAGCAACGGAGGAAACGGAGAACTGCTTGTCTTTCCCCCGTTTCCTCCGTTGCTCCGTGTGCCCCATCCTTCCGTAACGGCCCTTCCGAATGCACAGTTGATCGAGCGATCTGGTATGAGCACGAGGGGGGCAGGGCAGGCCGCCCGGGGCATCTCCTCCTCGACGGAAACGACGACGCCCCCGCGGACATCCGGTCCGCGGGGGCGTCGCCGTATCTCTCCCGCCGCTACCGTGCGCCGCGCGCGGGGACGCGGCCGGGAGGCGCGGTGCCGGGGCCGGGGACGCACTGCTTCGGGATCACCGGAAGCGTGTGGCCCTTGAGGTACTCCAGCAGCGCCATCCGCTCGTCCTCGGGCATCTGCGTGCGACGGCGAGGAGCAGCACGGCCGCGTGCTGAACGTGGGGTCTCATTCTACTCTCGCATGATGGGTGTGAGACACGGACGGCGGGAGAGGTCGTGGGCACAATGTCGGGCGCGGAGCGGAAGCGCGAGGCTATGAACGTTTGACGATGATAATCCCCCGGCGCGGGGCAACACAACATGTTTGTTCGAAAGCGAGCGACTCGGCGGCAGCGACGCGTGGCGGCGTGGAGCGCTCGCGCGCGCGGATTCGGCTTTCGTCCCCTGGTCCCCCGGGCGTCAGCTCGGCGGAGCGGCATGCGGCTCCACGGCAGTGATGCGCCACCGCCCATCCCCACCGCGGCGCGAGGTGACGCGGAAGCGCTGGCCGTCGCGCTCGATCACCAGCCACCCTGTGCCCGCCCGCGGGTCGCCACCGTCGTCGTGGGCGGCGGGGACGCGCGTGCCCAGGGTGCGTGCCAGCGCCGGCGTCGTGAGCAGCGCCCGCGCCGCGGCCGGGGTGCGCGCGGCGAGGCCGTAGTAGCGGTCGACCACTTCGACCCACGGGTTCGCGGTCTCCGTCGTCACCGACACGGTCGCGCCGGCGGGCGCGAGCGTGGTGACGTGGGCGATGCGGGTACCCAGGATCGGCGCCTCCAGGTGGCGGGCGAAGCGGGTGAAGGCGATCCGCACCCGGCCGTCGCGCGCCTCCGCCTGGGGCTCCTTCATCTGGCCCGCCAGCGTCCGCAGCGGCTCCAGCACCCCGCGCCGCAGCCGCCAGACGCGCGCGGTGCCGTCCTGGTGGTCGCCGCCGGTGAAGGTCTCCACCGTCACCACCGCCAGCCCCGAATCAGCCAGCGGCAGCAGGTAGGGGACGACGGAGAACCGCGCGTCCGCCACGCCCGTCCGCCGCCAGGCGCCCGCTCGGCGCGCGTAGACGCTGACGCGGCCGGGGGAGTTCAGCCCGAAGTTGTACACGCCCAGCAGCAGCGGCTCGCGCCCGGCGCGGACCGGGAGCACCACGTAGCCGGGGAGCTCCCGCGGCAGCTCGCTGTAGAACGTCCCCCGCCCGATGCTCACGCCGTCGCCGGCCGTCGCCCCCGCGAAGCCGGGGAGGTCTGCCAGCGCGTGGTTCACCTCGACGGCGTCCCTGCCACGGCCGAGCTCGCGGATCACCAGCGAATCCGCCACGTCCCATAGCTGCCGGTAGGCGGAGCTGGGCGTATCCCCGCCCCCGGTCGCCTCCAGCCGCTCGACGAAGCGCTCGCGCAGCGGGTCCGGCTGCGCGGCGGCAGGGCGGGGCAGGGTGAGCGTGGCAAGCGCAAGGACAGCGACCAGTCCGGGGAGACGCATTGTCGGCGGGAGTAGCGGTGGGAACGGTCGACGGTGGGCCTCCCCAAAGTAGCACGAACCGCGCATCCGGCCAGACGCAAAGGATCCCCACCATCGACGTCGACCCGCGGCGAGCAGAAGCCGCGGATCGCCTCCGGCGACGCAGACCACGCCCGCCGCGACGGTTGCAGGCCCCGCCGCCGCCGCGGCAGCCGCCCTCTCCCGGAACGGGAGAGGGGAGCGCTCTCGGGCGCGGGGAGAGGGCCCGCGGGGCAGAGGCCGCGCCCGGAAAGCGGGTCGCGCCGACGAGAGGCCGCGCGCCCGGCCATGTTCCGCGCGAGTCGTTGTAGTGGCTTCCCGCTCCGACTATATTTCACCGATTGGAAACAGCAGCACCACCGGCCCGAGGAAGCCCTTGTCCCGTACCGCGCTAGCCCGCACCTACCGCCCCAGGACCTTCAGCGAGGTCGCCACGCAGGAGCACGTGAGCAACACGCTCCGCTCCGCCGTGCAGCGCAACCGCGTGGCGCACGCGTACCTCTTCTGCGGCCCGCGTGGGGTGGGGAAGACCACGCTGGCGCGCGTGCTGGCGATGGCGCTCAACTGCCCCAACCGCCGCGAAGACGGCGAGCCGTGCGGCGTGTGCGACAGCTGCGAGCGCATCTGGGCGGGGCGGACGTCGCTGGACGTGGTGGAGATCGACGCCGCCAGCAACCGCGGCGTGGACGACGCGCGCGACCTGCGCGAGCGGGCGATGTACGCGCCCAGCGAGGAAGACCGCTTCAAGATCTACATCATCGACGAAGCGCACATGCTCACGCGCGAGGCGTGGAACGCCCTCCTCAAGATCCTGGAGGAGCCGCCCCCGCGCGTGATCTTCGTGTTCGCCACCACCGAGCCGCAGAAGATCCAGCAGGCCGCGCCGCCGATCCTGTCGCGCTGCCAGCGCTTCGACTTCCACCGCATCAGCACGCCCGACCTGGTGGGGCGGCTGCGGACCGTGCTGGGCCACGAGGGGATCACCGCCGGCGACGAGGTGCTCCTCCCCATCGCCCAGAAGGCCGATGGCGGGATGCGCGACGGGCTCAGCCTGCTCGACCAGGTGCTCTCGTTCACCGAGGGCACGCCCACGGCCGACGACGTGCGGCGCATCCTGGGGCTGGTGGGCACGGAGGTGTACCTCGAGCTCTTCGGCATCATCTCGGGCCGGCGGCAGGCGGACGTGTTCCGCTTCGTCGGGAGGATGCTGGACGACGGGTACGACCTCACCGAGTTCTACCGCGGCCTGGCCGACTTCATCCGCGCGCTGCTGATCGTGCGGCTGGGCGGCGGCGACCCCGAGAGCGTTCCGCAGCACCTGCGCGAGGCGGTGGCCGAGACCGCCGGCCGCTTCGCCCCCGGCGACCTGCTGCGCATGCTGGCACAGGTGGCCGAGCTCGACGCCGACGGCCGCTTCCGCAAGAGCGGCGAGCAGCGGATCCTGATCGAGCTGCTGCTGCTGCGCTTCGCCTACCTCGAAAGCACCGTCAGCCTGGAAGACGTGCTGGCGGCGCTCGGTGGTGGCGGAGGCGGGGGTGGCGGAGGGACGGGCGACGGCGGCTCGCGTGGCAACGGCAATCCCCGCCCCGCGCCCGACTCGCCCGCCGTGCGCCCGATGGATCGCGCGCCCGTTTCCGCGGCTCCGGCGACGCGACCGGCGATGTCGGCGCCCTCCGCGTGGTCGGCGCCAGCCGCGTCCGCCGCCCCGGCTCCGAGCGCATCGCCGCCGGCCGTGAACGCCCTGGTTTCCGCGCCGGCCGCTTCGACTCCGACCGTCTCGGCTCCGGCGCCGTCGACTCCGCCCGCCTCATCTCCCGCGGCGTCGACCCCGGCCGCGTCGACTCCGCCGGTCGCGACGCAGGCGGCTGCGGTTTCGGTCGATGTACAGCCGTCCGTCAGCGCTCCTTCAGCACCGGTCGCGGCTTCGGTTGATGTACAGCCGTCCATCAGCGCGCCGGCAGCACCAGCCGCGCCCGCACCGGCACCGATGCCGCC
>DASQLJ010000799.1:0-4127 GCA_035630095.1 Longimicrobium sp. | reverse complement strand
TTGTTTTTTTTTGCGGGGGAGAGTGATTGCAGGATGCGGGCAGGGTAGGCTTCGGTGCGTCGATGGGGAGGGCGGGAGCGGAGGGCTGCGGGGCTGGATGTCCCTCTGATGACGTAGTTTACGATGTCTGCGATCGAGCGGGGCGAACGGAGCGAGGCGCGGCGGGTAGAACGTTCAGGACGAGAGAGGCCGTTGCGCGGGCGGGATGAATCGTGACGAACCAGGGGCTCTCCGCGCGGGGAGCCCCTGGGTGTTTTTGGCGGAGATGACGGTGGCGAACACGGAGACGGTGCAGGAACCTCAGCCGCTGGTGGCGGCGCCCCACGTGCACGGACGGGTGCGCGAGCTGGCGCGGTTCTCGGTGCGGCCGAACCTGGGCGCGGGGCTACGGGCCGGCGTGGCCACCGTCGGGCCGATCCTGGTCGGGCATGCGCTGGGGATCGGGGAGGAGGCCACCTGGCTGGGCCTGGCGGGCTTTTCCACGGCGATTGGCGACAAGGGCGGCGCCTACGCCACCCGCGCGCGGACGATGAGCGCGCTGGCGGCGGGGATCGCGCTGTCGGGGATCGTGGGCGGGCTGGCGAGCGGGCGACCGCACATCGCCATCCCGCTCATCCTGCTGTGGGCCACCGCCGGCGCGCTGATGCGCGCGTTCGGGGCCGCGGCGGGGACGGTGGGGCTGTCGGCGGTGATCACCTTCGTCATCTCGCTGTCGCTGCCGGCGCCCACGCTGGCGAGCGCGCTGGAGCGCGGCGGGCTGCTGCTGGCGGGGAGCGCGTTCGCCATGGGGCTCTCGCTCTTCCTCTGGCCGATCCGCGCGTACGCCCCGGCGCGCGGCGCGCTGGCCGAGTGCTGGCGCGCGCTGGCCGAGTACGCGGACTCGGTGGCGCACGCCGAGCCGCGCGACTTCGGCCGGTTCCGCGCGGCGCTGGAGGCGGCGCGCACCACGCTGGCCGAAACGCGCCGCGGCCGCCCCGGCGAGAGCGGCCGCGGCGAACGGCTGCTGATGCTGGCCGAGACCGCCAACCGCACCTTCGCCGCGCTCACCGCGCTGGGCGGCGCGCTGGACGCGGCGGTGTGGAACGGCAACGACGAGGGCGTGGACGAGGCGAGACGGGCCGCCGCGCAGGTCGCCGCGCTCGCCCGCGAGCTGGCCGATGCCGTCGCCCGCGAGCGCGCCCCCGCCCCCCCGCCCTTCCCCGCCGACGACACGCCGGTGGGTGGATGGCTAGACCGGCTGGCGGGCGCGCTCCGCCGCGAGGCCACGCTGGGCTGGCAGGCCGCCGCCGGCGTGGAGAGCGGCCGCCCCGTGCGCCTCCCCGACAACCCGGCCGAGAGCCGGCAGACGGTGATGGAGGTGCTGCGCGAGAACCTCACCCTGAGGTCCGTCGCGCTGCGCCACGCCCTGCGCGTGGGCGTCACCGCCGCGCTGGCGACGGCGCTCGCGCACTTCCTGGGCGTGGAGCGCGGCTACTGGGTGACGCTGACGGCGCTGATCGTGTTGCAGCCCTCGGCGGGGGCGACGTGGGTGAAGGGGGTGCAGCGGATCGGCGGGACGGTGGCGGGCGGGATCGTGGCGGCGGGGATCATCGCGCTGGTGCACGACCCGGCGGTGCTGCTGGCGTTCGTCTTCGTCCTGGCCGTGGCCGCCGTGTCGGTGCTGCTGGTGAACTACGGTGTGTACAGCACGCTGCTCACGCCCACGTTCGTGCTGCTGGCCGAGTCCTCCGCGCTGGACCCGCACCTGGCGGGGATCCGCATCGTCAACACGCTGATCGGCGGGCTGCTGGCGCTGGTGGCGGCGCGCGTGCTGTGGCCGGCACCGGAGGGCGAGACGTTCCGCGCGCGGCTGACGGAGGCCGTGCGCGCGCTGGCCGTGTACGTGCGCGTGGCCACGCGGCGCCACGCCCACGCCGCCACCCGCGCCGAGGCGGACGAGGCGCGGCGCGCGGCGGGCCTGGCGGTGCTGAACGCCGAGGAATCGCTGCAGCTGGTGCTGTGGGAGGGCCGCCGCGACCGCACCGGCGAGGCGGGGATGGCCGCGCTCGCCTACGTCCGCCGCGCGGCCGAGGCGACCAACGCGCTGGGCTACGCCCCCGCGTCGCGCCCCGAGGCGGCCGGCCACGTGGCGGCGTTCGGCGAAGCGGCGGAGCGCGCGCTGGACGCGCTGGCGGACAGCCTGGAGCGCCCGCCCGACGAGCTGCACGTCCCCGATCTCGCCGCCCCGCCGTCGAAACCCGTCGTCGAGCGGCTGATGTCCGAGATCGCCGCGGACGTGCGGGCGCTGGGCGGCACCCTGGCCCGCGGCCTCGTCGCCGCGCGCGCGGAGGAGGCGGAGACGGTGGCGTCGCGGAGCGCTCCGGACGCGCCGCAGGGCCCTCTCCCTGGCGCCTGAGAGCGCCTGTCCCTTCCCCGAACTGCAGGGGAGGGGCGGTCGGTGTGGCCTGCGAGGGGCGGCGCACACCGCCATTTCAGCGTGGCCGGAAGGAACGCGCCAACTCCAGCCCTGCCACGAAGTGCTGCGTTGATCCCTGCCCTCGCCACGTCAGCCGAAGCGGACGCGGGCGAAGTGGCGCTTGCCGCGCTGGAGGACGACCTCGCCGCTGGCGGGGATGCGGGCCGAGCGATCCGCGACCTTCTCGCCGTCCACCGAGATGGCGCCTTGCTGGAGCTGGCGCTGCGCGTCGGCGCCGGAGGAGACGAGCCCCGCCCGCACGAGGAGCTTCGTCACGAGGACGCCACCGTCCTGCACGCCCAGCTCCGGATCGTCCGCCGAGAGATCGAACTCGGGGATGTCTTCCGGGATCTCCCTGCGCTTGAAGAGCGCGTCGAACGCCTCCTCGGCGCCGATGCCGGCGTCGGCGCCGTGGTACTGCTGCACGATCAGGCGCCCCAGCACGCGCTTTGCGCGGTACGGCTCCGTCCGCGCCGTGTCGAGCGCCGCCGTGAGCTCGTCGCCCGCGAGGCCCGAGGCCATGCGGTACCACTCGTCCAGCAGGTCGTCGGGGATGGACATGGTGCGGCCGAACTGCTGGTCGGGCGCGTCGGCGATGCCCACGTAGTTGTCGTAGCTCTTGGACATCTTCTGCACGCCGTCGGTGCCGCGCAGCAGCGGCATCAGCAGGCACACCTGCGGCTCCTGCCCCCAGTGCGGCTGCAGGTCGCGCGCGACCAGCAGGTTGAACTTCTGGTCGTTGCCGCCCAGCTCCACGTCGGCCTTCAGCACCACCGAGTCGTACGCCTGCATCAGCGGGTACATGAACTCCACGATGGAGATCGGCCGCCCCTCGCTGTAGCGGTTGTGGAAGTCGTTGCGCTCCAGCATCCGCGCCACGGTGTAGTGGCTGGTGATCTTCAGGATGTCCTGCAGCGTCAGCGGCTTGAGCCACTTCGCGTTGTTCTCGATGCGCGTGCGGGCCGGGTCGAGCACGCGGAACATCTGCTCGGCGTAGGTGCGGCTGTTGGCCTCCACCTCTTCCTCGGTGAGCGGCGGGCGCGTGTCGTTGCGGCCGGTGGGGTCGCCGATCATGGCCGTGTAGCCGCCCATCACGAACACCACGTCGTGCCCCAGCTCCTGGAAGGTGCGCAGCTTCCGCAGGCTGACGGCGTGGCCGATGTGCAGGTCGGGGCGCGTGGGGTCGAAGCCCTGCTTGACCACCAGCGGCGTCCCGGTCTTCAGCGACCGCTCCAGCTTGCGCTCCAGCTCGTCCTCGGGGACGATCTCGAGGGTGTCGCGGCGGATCTCGTCGAGCTGCTCCCTGACCGGCGGAAAGTTCACGGCTGTAACCGGGGATGACGTAATAACGGCGCCGCGGATGGCACCCGAAAAGTGTCGAAGCGAGCCGGGGAGTGTAGACGAATACGTCCACGCGACGCAAGCCCGCGCGCCCGCTCGCGGCGCCCCGCGCGTTGGACGAGGACCCCGCCGCGGCATTACCTTGTCGCCCCCGGACGGCGCCGCCGCCGTGCGCCGACACGTGAGGGATGCGCGCCCGCAGGGCCGGGAACGCGGCGGCCCGCCCGCACCGTCCTCTCCGTCGAGCGAACACCCGGGCGGGCCGCCGTGGGCCCGGCGCGGTTGGCAACGGCGGTATCGTTGCCTACCGCGCGCGCAGCCCGGCCCCGCG
>DASQLJ010000798.1:0-11979 GCA_035630095.1 Longimicrobium sp. | reverse complement strand
CACGTTGCGGAGCTGCAGCGGCCGCAGCTCCCGCCGCACCTGCTCCACGGGCGAGCGCAGCTCCACCGGGCGGTAGCTCACCGTCAGGTCCTGCAGCGGCCGCCCCTCGTCGCCCGGGGTCAGGCCGAACAGGGTGCGCGCGGCGGCGTTGGCCAGCACCAGCACCCCGTCGCCGTCCACCACGATCTGCGCGGCGTGCTGCGCGTCGAGGGCCGCCTCCCGCAACCGCACGGCGCGCCCCCCGCGCTCGGCGCCGCCCTCGGGGCGCCCCGCCTGCCCCAGCATCAGCAGCCGGTCGCGCAGGTTGCCGCGCGGCGCCTTGGCGAAGATGCGCGCCTTGAGGTTGGCCGGCTCGAAGAGGCTCGCGTGCGCCCGCAGCATCTCGGCCTTGCCCAGGAACAGGTATCCCCCGTCGTCCAGCGCGAAGTGGAAGCGGCTGACGATGCGGGCCTGGACGTCGGAATTGAAGTACATCAGCGCGTTGCGCGACACCAGCAGGTCTAGGTGCGAGATCGGCGCGTCGCGCACCAGGTCGTGCCGCCCGAAGATGATCCCCCGGCGCAGGTCGCCGCGGAACACCCAGCGGCCGCCGTGCGCCTCGAAGTACTGGCCGCGCAGCGCCTCGGGCACCGCCTCCAGGTCGCGCTCGGTGTAGGAGGCGGCGCGCGCCTGCAGCAGCGCCTCCTCGTCCACGTCGGTGGCGTAGATCTTCACCTGCTGCTGGAAGCGCTCGCGGCCCAGCGCCTCGCTCAGCACCATGGCCAGCGTGTACGTCTCCTCGCCGCTGGCGCACCCGGCGCTCCACACCCGGATCGCCTCGCCCCCGTCCCTGCGCGCCAGCACCCTGGGGACGAAGTCGCGCACCAGCGCCTCCCACGCCTCGGGGTCGCGGAAGAAGGAGGTGACGTTGATCAGGATGGTGTTGAAGAGCGCGGTGAACTCGCCGGGGTGCGCCTCCAGGTAGGCCTGGTAGGCGGCGAAGTCGTCCACCCCCACCTCGGCCATGCGGCGCTTGACGCGGCGCCCCAGGGTGCTGCGCTTGTAGCCCGTGAAGTCGAAGCCGCGCTCGTCGCGCACGAACTCGAGCAGCGACTCGAACGCGGCGTCGGCGGCGGGGGGGATGGTCATGAGGCGGTCGCGGGCATCAGCAGTCTCATCAGCAGCGGGGCGATGTCGGGGAGCGGCACCACGTGGTCCACGAACCCGGTGGAAATGGAGGCCGAGGGCATGGCGAAGTGCACCGAGGTGGCGCCGTCCTGCGCGATGACCGTGCCGCCGCGGCGGTGCACCTCGCCCACCCCGCGGCTTCCGTCGCTCCCCATCCCGCTCAGCACCACGGCGAACGCGCCCGCCCCGCACACCCGCGCCACCGACTCGAAGAGCGGGTCGGCCGAGGGGCGCGCCCAGTTCTCGCGGTCGGCGCCGCTCAGCTGCAGCCGCCCGCCCGGGCCCATCACCAGGTGGAAGTCGGGCGCGGCCACGTACACGTGCCCCGCGCGCGGGCGGTCCATCGCCGCCGCCTGCTTCACCGGGAGCACGGTGGCGCGCGCCAGCATGCGGGGAAGGATGCTCACGCGCCCCGGCTGCAGGTGCACCAGCGCCAGCACCGCCGCGGGAAAGCCGGCGGGGAGCGCCCCCAGCAGCGCCTCGAGCGCCCCGATCCCCCCCGCCGACGCGGCGATCGCCACCACCGGGGGGATGCGGGCGGCGGCGGCCGGGTCGTGTGCGTGCGACATGCCCGGGTCCGGTGCGTGCAGGGGGAGCGGGGAACGGCCCGGCGGGCGCGGTGCCGGGGGGCAATATCCGCCGCGCGCACGCGGCGTGTCAACGGAGGCGCGGCGCGTGATTCGCATCGCGCACCGCGGAACGCCGCGCCGAATCGCTCTCGGGATGGATCGCTTGGACACACGCCACATCATCGTGATCGGGGCATCGGCGGGGGGGGTGGAGGCGCTGCGGCAGATCGCCGCCGAGCTGCCGGCCGGCTTCCCCGCGTCGATCTTCGCCGTGGTGCACTTCCCCCCGCACTCCACCAGCAACCTGCCGGGGATCCTGAGCCGCGCGGGGCCGCTCCCCGCCGTCCATCCCGGGAACGGCGACGAGATCCGCCCGGGCACCATCTACCTGGCGCCCCCCGACCGGCACCTGCTGGTGGAGCGGGGCCGCGTGGTGGTGGTGCAGGGCCCGCGCGAGAACGGCCACCGCCCGGCGGCCGACCCGCTCTTCCGCAGCGCCGCGGGGGCGTACGGCCGCGCGGTGGTGGGGGTGGTGCTCACCGGCAACCTCGACGACGGCACCGCCGGGCTGGCCTCCGTCCGCCGCCGCGGCGGCGCCGCCGTGGTGCAGGATCCGGCCGACGCCGCGCACCCGGGGATGCCGTCCAGCGCCCTGGCCGAGGTGCGGGTGGACCACTGTGTCCCCCTGGCCGAGATCGCCGCGCTGCTGGTGCGCCTGACCTCGGAGCCGCTCCCCTCGCCGGACACCGACGACGAGGACGAGGACCTGCGCTTCGAGACCGACATCGCCGAGATGGTGCCGTACGCCCTGCACGCCGACCAGCGGCCCGGCACCCCCAGCGGCTTCAGTTGCCCCGAGTGCCATGGTGTGCTCTGGGAGCTGCACGAGGGGCAACTCGTACGCTTCCGCTGCCGCACGGGGCACGCCTACGGGGTGGAGACGCTGCTGGCCGAGCAGGTGGAGCAGGTGGAGAACGCGCTCTGGGTGGCGTTCACCTCGCTGAAGGAGCGCGCGGCGTTCGCGCGGAAGATGGCGCGCAAGATGGAGGACCGGGGGAACGCCTTCTCGCGCGAGCGTTTCATGGCCCAGGCCGCCGAGGCCGACGCGCGCGCCGCCACGGTCCGCGAGCTCCTGCGCAACACGCAGCCCCCCGCCGAGGCGGCGGAGGAAGCGTTCACCGTGGGCCGGATCGAGGGCGAAGACTAGTCCCTTCGTCCGGCTCTGTGACGAAAGCGGGGCGCTCCGGCCATCGGAGCGCCCCGCGCGCGTCTGCGTCAGTCCCGGTCGTGCGCGTCGGAGTAGCCGGCGCTGCGGCCGCCCACGCGGAACGCCTCCAGGTGCTCGGCGTCGTAGCGGCTCCATCCGGCGGGGATCGGCGCCACGCACGCCGTCTCGCCGCAGTCGCTGGTGAACGACAGCCACCCCGCGGCCATCCGCCGGTCGCGCAGGGTGGCGCCCCGCGCGGGATGCATCTCCTCCACCGTCCACCACCGCCCGTCGTGCCCCTGGTATCGCCGCATCGCCACTCCCATGTGAGGACGCGGCGATTACTGGCAGATCACGTTCCACCAAGTCGGGCCTATGTGCCTGCGACGAGTGGATTTCGGTGGATCGAACACCGTAAAAGCTGTTCTCACGCAGAGCAGCAGAGGAGCAGAGAACGGCCATGGCCTCCCTCTGCTCCTCTGCTGCTCTGCGTGGGCCCACATCCTTGAAAGACGGGTTGCACACGGAGGCACGGCTGGCGGTTCTCCGTGTCCTCCGTGCCTCCGTCTGACCCCCCAGCGATCCCGGATTCGGCGACGGCTCTCGGCCTGACGCGCCTACCAGCGCGGCGGCGCGCAGTCGGACGACCGGGGGACGACGTCGGCGGTGCGGCGCAGCTCATCGAGCTCGGCGTCGCTGCGCGCGTCCCACCCCTCGGGCGCGGGGATCAGGCGCCGCTTCTCGCTGCGGCACTCGAAGCACAGCCACCCCGGGCGCTCGGCGTCGGCCGGCTGTCCGGCGATGCTGGGTGCCACGAAGGAACTGGGCTGAACGCTCCACGCCCGCCACTGCACCCCGGCGCTGTCGCGAAATTCTCTCAGTGCCACGCCTTGCGATCTCCGCGATGTGACCGGGCTCCCGCGAAGTCGCAAGCCGGTAGCAAAACCGGTTCCAGTTCGGCCGGCCGAAGTGCGTTCGGGGCAGGTGTTTACGTCGCTTGGGATGATGAAAAGCGGACGCGCCGGCGAGCACGAGGCTCGCCGGCGCGGCGCGGGTGGAACGGAGGGAGGCGCGGCTACACGGGGGTCGGCGTCGCGGGGACCGCCGGGGAGCGCAGGTCCTTGCGCAGGATCTTGCCCACGTTGGTCTTGGGCAGCTCGTCGCGGAACTCCACCTGCTTGGGCACCTTGTAGCTGGTGAGGTGCTCGCGGCAGTGCTTGATCACGTCGTCGGCGGTCAGGGTGGGCGTCTTCTTGACCACCACCGCCTTCACCGCCTCGCCGGTGCGCTCGTCGGGCACGCCGATCACCCCCACCTCGAGCACGCTGTCCATCAGCGCGATCACGCCTTCCACCTCGTTGGGGTAGACGTTGAAGCCGCTCACCAGCACCATGTCCTTCTTGCGGTCCACGATGCGGAAGTAGCCGTCCTCGTCCATGGCGGCCACGTCGCCGGTGCGCAGCCACCCGTCGGCGTCGAGCACCTTGGCCGTCTCGTCGGGGCGGTTCCAGTAGCCGGGCATCACCTGCGGGCCGCGCACCAGCAGCTCGCCGGCCTCGCCCGGCGCCACGTCGTTGCCGCTCTCGTCGATCAGCTTCACCTCGGTGGAGGGGAGCGGGATGCCGATGGTTCCGTCCTTCACCATCCCCCCGATCGGGTTGAAGGTGACCACCGGCGAGGTCTCGGTGAGGCCGTAGCCCTCCACCACCGGCGTCCCCGTGACCTCCTTCCACCGCGCCGCCACGGCGGAGTGCAGCGCCATCCCGCCGGCCAGCGAGGCGTCCAGGTTCTTGGGCGGGTCGGCGCGGAACCATTCCTCGTTCAGCAGCCCGCCGAAGAGCGTGTTCACGCCGGTGAACCAGGAGATCGGGTACTTCCCCCAGACCGTCTTCAGGTTGCTGATCGGCCGCGGCGAGGGCACCATCACGTCGCGCGCCCCCATCGAGTAGAAGAGCAGCAGGTTCACGGTGAAGGCGAAGATGTGGTAGAACGGCAGCGCCGTGAGCACCGTCTCCTCGCCCGCGTCGAGGAAGTGCTGGCTCACCTCCTCGAGCTGCATGGTGTTCGCCAGCAGGTTGCGGTGGGTGAGCATGGCGCCCTTGCTCACGCCGGTGGTGCCGCCGGTGTACTGCAGGCACGCCACGTCGTCGAGCTGCACCTGCGCCGCGTAGCCGGGGACCTTCGCCGGGTCGAGCGCCGCCTCGCCCGCCTTCATCGCCGCGGCGAAGCGGGTGTGCGCCACGGTCGCCTTGGGCACCTGCTTCTTCACGTACTTGAGCACCGTCTTCACCAGCATGGCGCGGAGCGGCGAGAAGCGCTCCACGATGCTGGCCAGCACCACCGTCTTGATCTGCGTCTTGGGAAGCACCTCCGGCAGGCGGTCGGCGAACATGTCCAGGATGACCAGCGCCTTCGCCCCCGAGTCGGCGAACTGGTGCGCCATCTCCTTGGCCGTGTACAGCGGGTTGGTGTTCACCAGCACGCACCCGGCCTTGAGGATGCCGATCGCCGCGATCGGGTAGGCCAGGCAGTTGGGAAGCTGCACCGCCACCCGGTCGCCCGGCGCCAGCTTCAGCGTTTCGCGCAGGTACGCGGCGAAGGCGTCGCTCAGCCGGTCGGTCTCGGCATAGCCGAGGGAGGCGTCCATCCCGTTGGGCATGCACTGCGTGAACGCGGTGCGCGGCCCGTAGCGGCTGGCCACGTGCCGAAACATGTCGGGCAGGTGCTTGTACTGGATCGGCGGGATCTCGGGCCGGGTACCCTGCACGTAGTGCTGGATCCAGGGGCGATCGCTCATGGCCACCTCGGTGGGAGGAGTGGGGGCGCGCGGTTGCTGGATGGAATCGTAGGTATTCCGGGCGGCGGCATCAAGTTCCGCGTAGGATTGATCGTCGGGCACGGTCGAGGAGACGCAGGATATTTTGGCGCGAGCGCGGCGGCGGGCCCTCTCCCTGGCGCCTGGCGGCGCCTGTCCCTCCCCCAAAACAACCTGGCAAAACAACCTGGGGGAGGGACCTCGGCTCGCTTCGCTCGCGGCTGCTTCATCGGGACCACGGGCGGTTTCCAGTAAAGGCCAAGTCCGCCGGAAGCGAGTTCCGTGCGCCAGACCGTCGGCCGCACCAAAGCCGGTAGTCCGCGAAGGCGCCGCGAAGGCGGACTTCGTGTAGTCGTTGCAGCGAATTCATTCGCCCTGCCCCCGCGGTGCCTCAGAAAATCGATCGGCCTGCCTCAGAAATACCTGCCTCGCCTCGCCCCCTCAGAACCACGCCTCCTCCACCAGCGGCGCGCCGCCCAGCACCACCGCGCGAATCCGGTCGCCCGGGCGCACCTCGGTGCCGGCGGAGAGGATGCCGAGCGCGTCGGCGGCGGCCATCGAGCTGCCGACGCCCGAGCCCTGCGCGCCGGTGGAGCTGGCGCGGATTTCCCCATCGACCGCCTCCAGCCGCAACCGGGGGACCAGCATCAGCTCGCCGCGCGCGGAGAAGGGGTCGCGCGCCACGGCGTCCACCATCGGCGCGTAGATGCGGGTGTGGCCGCATAGGCGCAGCAGCGCGGGGCGCACGAACAGCTCGAACGTCACCATCGTGGACACGGGGTTCCCCGGCAGCCCGAACCAGGGGATGCCGCCCAGCGCGCCCACCCGGCCGAACGCCAGCGCGGAGCCCGGCTTGATCTTCACCCGCCAGAACTCCACCCGCGTGTCCAGCGCCTCCATCACCGCGCGCACGTGGTCGTGCTCGCCCACGCTGATGCCGGCGCTGGTGACCAGCGCGTCGCACCCGCGCGCGCGCTCGATCACCTCGCGCAGGCTCTCGGGGGTGTCGCGCGCGATGCCCAGGATGCGCGGCTCCATTCCGCTCTCGGCGACCTGCGCGGCGAGCGCGTAGCTGTTGCCGTTCACGATCTTGCGGCCGGCGAGCACCTGGTCGAACCCGTCCACGTCCACCAGCTCGTCGCCCGAGGTGGCGATGGCGACGACCGGGCGCCGATGCACGGAGAGGCGCGCGCACCCCAGCGACGCGGCCACGCCCAGCTGCGGCGCGCGCAGCACGGTCCCCGCGCGCAGCACCGTCTGGCCGGCGCGCACGTCCTCGCCGCGCGGGCGCACGTTCTTCCCCGCGTCCGTGTCCTGGAAGATGGAGACTCGCCCATCCGCCGTGCCGATCCCGCGGCCGCCGTCGGTGTGCTCCACCCGCACCACGCCGTCCGCCCCCTCCGGCACCGGCGCGCCGGTCATGATGCGCGCCGCCTCCCTCGCCCCGATCGGCCGCGACGGAAACGCGCCGGCGGCGATGTCGTCCACCACGCGCAGCACCACCGGCGCGTCGGTCGATGCCCCGCGCACGTCCGCCGCGCGCACCGCGAACCCGTCCATCGCCGAGTTGTCCCACGGCGGCAGGTCGGCGCGCGCGGCCACGTCCTCGCCCAGGACGCAGCCGAGCGCGGCGAGCAGCGCGCGCGGCTCCGTCTCCAGTGGCCGGACGGATTCGATGATGCGCCGCAGCGCGTCGGAAGGGGCGAGCCAGTCGGCGCCGTCACTCCGCATCGCCCACCTCCAGGAAGCGCGCCTCGAGCAGGTCGGCCACGCGGGCGACGTGGGCGCCGTCCGCCTGCAGCGCGATCACCTCGCACGGGGCGCGGAGCTCCGCGTCGTCCGTGACGATGGCGAGGAAGCGCGCGGCGGCGTCGGCATCTGCCGCGTCGTGCACCGGCCGGTCGTGCACGGCGCGGCGGAAGATTTCGACCTTGGGCAGGTCGCCGTGCTTCCATCCCTCGATCAGCACCAGGTCGTAGCCGCGGCCGGCGTAGAACTCGGCCATCAGCCGCGCGGGGTCGGGCTCGCCGGCGATCCGCATCACCAGCGCGACCTTGCCGGCGCCGGCCATGATCGTGGCCTCCGCCTCGCCCTCGTTGAAGTGCCGCCAGCTGTCGCGGCCCGGCTGGTCGGTCTCGAAGGCGTGGTGGCCGTGCTTGATGGTGGCGATGCGCCGGCCTCGGCGCTTCAGCTCCGCGGCGAGAGCGACGGTGAGCGTGGTCTTGCCGCTGTTCTTGCGGCCCACGATGCAGACGGCGGGGGGGATGTCAGGACGCGGCATCGGTGCTCCGCGCGATCGCCTGGGCACGCTCCAGGTCGTCACGCGTGTTGACGTTGAAGAAGAGGACCTCCGGATCGCCGAACCGCCGCACGGTCTCCAGCGGCACGCGGACGGAGTCGACCGACGCCAGCAGCGCCCGCAGCGAGCGGTCGTCAGACGCGAGCGCCCGCTCGACCTCGGCCAGCGCGGACAGCGGATACCACGCGCAGAGCGGCTCCATCCCGTGCCCGCGCGGGCTCTCCGGCACCACCGCGTGGTCCGCGTCCGCGCGCGCCGCAATCTCGCGCAGCAGCCCGGCGGGCGCGAACGGCAGGTCGCACGACACGCAGAGCGCGCCCGCCGCACCCCGCTCCGCCGCCCACCGCAGCGCCGCGTCGATCCCCGCCAGCGGCCCCGATCCCCGCATCCTATCCCCGCAGATCGGAAGATCGAGATCCGCGAACAGCGCCGGATCGTTCGCGATCACCACCATCTCGTCCACCGCCTCTCCGAGCGCGCCCCGCACGCGGTCGACGATGCGCACGCCGTCCACCCGCGCCAGCGCCTTGGGCGAGCCGAACCGCCGGCTCTCCCCGCCAGCCAGGATCGCGCCGACGACAACAGCGTGGGACGAAGGCATCACCGTGGAGCGGGAGATTTGTGGTTCCGTGGAGGCGAAATATGCGAGTAAACTCGCGGCTACAACGGCACGCAGTCCGCCTTCGCGCCGCCTTCGCGGACTTCAAACGGCGATGATACCACCGCGGGTTGCACGGTAATCCCGATAGGCGGGATCGCGCGTACCGAAAGGAGGATCGCGGGTGAAGTCCTCCGTTTCCTCCGCTGCTCCGTATGACCCAACCTGCCGTGCCGACGATTGAGAAGGTATCCGCCCCGCGCCCCCGCCGCACCCGGAACGCCTCTTGCGCGCGGGGAGGCGCAGAACCGCATCACGGGCAGGATCGACCGAGGAGGTGGATGGATGGCGCGCTACGACGAACAGTACGGCGGCCCGCGCGGCGGGTGGCGGGGCGGACAGGGCGGCCGGGGGTTCCCGCCGATGCCGGAGCAGGGGCCGCCGGGCTACGGCGCGGGCGGGCCGTGGAGCCGCGGCATCGGCCCCAGCGCCGGGCACGGTGACGGCCGCGGCTACGGCGGCGAGTTCCGCGGCGGCTACGCGCAGCGCGGCGGCTACGGTCCGGCACGGCCGGGCGGCTGGAACGCCCCCTATCGCCCGCGCACGCCGGACGGGATGGTGGGTGGCGGTGGCGGCCCGCGCGGCGAATACGGCGGCGCGTACGAGGAGTACGGCGGCTGGCCCGGCGGCCCGCGCCGCGGCATGCAGTACGGCGGCGGGCCGATGCCGATGCGCGGCTACGACGCCGGCTGGGGCGGCGGCCAGGGCTTCGCCCGCGAGCCGTTCATGCCCGAAGAGGCGTATCGCCGGCACCCGGAGTACGGCCAGCCGCCGCAGCCGCGCGAGTGGGAAGCGCACCAGCACGAATTCGGCGGCGAGGATCCGACCGACGACCAGGTGCGCGACGCCGTCTACCGCCGCATGAGCGCCGACGCCTGGCTCGACCCGCAGCGCATCACCGTGGAGGTGGAAGACGGCGTGGTCACCCTCACCGGCGAGGTGGACGACTTCCTGAAGGCGCGCTACGCCTGGGACGACGCGTGGGAGGCCGAGGGCGTGCGCGGCGTGGTGAACAACCTCACCGTGCGCGCCGACCAGCCGGCCGCCGCGCACGGCGACGTGATGCCCCAGAGCGCCGCCGGCGCCGGCACGGCCGACGAAGCCGCCGCGAGCTGACGGCCCGCCAGTCGGTCGACAAAGGAATCGGGCCCCGGCGCTAACCGCCGGGGCCCGATCTCGTCTCCGAAGCTGAACGCACCAGCGCGCTCACGCACTCGCGCACCTGTTCAGCCGTTCAGCAGACCCTCAGTGATTCTCCGAGTTCCGGTACCCGTCCGCCACCGGCCGGTCGGGCGGCTCGTAGCTCGCGCCGTCCTCGATGGCGGTGCCCACGTCGCGGGTGCCGTACATCGCCGAGTCGAGGTCCTCCACCAGGTGCTCGGCGGTGTCGCTCTGGTTGCTCGCGCTGGAGCCGAGCTGGTCGTCGGTCTCCAGTTCCGCGGTCACCGCGTCGTCGGCCGCCTCGGGCATCTCGCCGCGGTGCAGCTCGTCCACCATCAGCTCGCTGGTGAACCGGGTCTCGTCCAGCCCCAGCACGTCCACCAGCGCCTTCTCGGCGATCTGGATCTCGGCGTCGGACGAGACGCGGCCCGAGAGCGTGACGTGGCCGTCGCGCACCGCCACCTCGATCCACCCCATGTCCAGCTCGGGGTACTCGCCCAGGTTCTGCACGACGAGGTCGTAGATCTCGTCGTCGGTCATGGTGCCAAAGTCGAACGTTCCGAAGTCGCCCCGCATCAGCCGCCCCGATCCCAGTCGCCGGCCCGTTAGAAGTGCAGCACCGCCCCGATCTGCGCCGAAGACGCGTTCTTCCAGTCCGCCAGCTTGTCGGTCTGGTTGCGGGTCCGGAAACCCGCCGGGGCGGAGAGGCGCCAGAGCCGGCCGTTGAGCTCCGCGCGCACGGAGAGCCGCCGCGCAACGAACACGTCGGTTCCCCCGTTCACAGCCACCGCAAACGTGGGGCCGAAGCGGTAGCGCTCGGGCTCGGGCACCTCGGCGCCCTGCGCGTCGCTGCCGGTGATCTGGCGCGCGTAGCCCGCCTTGGCGCCCAGGAAGGGCGCGAAGCCGCGGTACGAGCGCGGCCCGGTGAGGCTGAACAGGATCCCCGCCTCGGCCATCAGGATCCCCGTGCTCGCCCGCCGGTTGGTGGCGATCGGGGTGATCTTCCCCGAGTCGGCCGAGGCCTCGGCCAGGAACACGTCGCGCTGGGCGGGGATGAAGCCGAGCGTGGTCTGCAGCGACAGCGGGCCGCTCAGCCGGAGCTGGTACCCCAGCCCGAAGATCGGCGCCGGGCGCGGCCCGATGTCCACCGACACGCTGTCGCTCAGCTCGAGCGTGGGGTCCGAGAGCACGAAACCGGCAAAGGGCTGCAGCCCCTGCTTCTCTTCGATGTAGCGGATGGGCGACGTGATGGTCTGCGCGCCCCCGGTGCGGGCGGCCAGCGCCAGCAGCGCCACGGCGGCGAGGGCGGTCCGCGAAAGTCGGATCATGCTTGACGGCGTCGGGATGAAGCGTGGGCGGCGGGCGCGCGAGGCACCCGCCGCAAGGCCAACGGTCCCGGACGGGAACCGTCGCGGGACCGTTATAGCGGCCGGAACCTAGTCTTTGTTCCGTTCGGCTGCAAGAACCGCAGGGAACAGGGGATAGGGACAGGGAACAGCCGGCGGGCCGACGTCGGACCGGACCGCACGAGAGCGCTCAGCCTGCCCGGACCCGAAGGTCCTTCCCCGTCATCGCCTCGGGCTGGGGGATGCCGAGCAGGCCCAGGATCGTCGGCGCCACGTCGCAGAGGGCGCCGTCGTTCAGCCCGCCCGCCGTCCTGCGCCCCTCCGGCTCCACCAGGATGATGCCGACGGGGTTGGTGGTGTGCGCGGTGTGGGGGCCGTTCGTCGTCGGGTCCCACATCTGCTCGCAGTTCCCGTGGTCGGCGCTCACGATCAGCGTCGTCCCCGTCTCGCGGCAGGCGGCCAGCACCTCGCCGAGCCCCGCGTCCACCGTCTCCACCGCCATCTTCGCCGCCTCCAGCGAGCCGGTGTGCCCCACCATGTCGGGGTTGGCGTAGTTGCACACCAGCACGTCGTAGGCCCGGGAGCGGATCGCCTCCACCAGCCCGCGCGTGACCTCGGGCGCGCTCATCTCGGGCTGCAGGTCGTAGGTGGCCACCCGGGGGCTGGGCACCAGGCGGCGCTCCTCGCCCGCGGGTGCGTCTTCCTCGCCGCCGTTGAAGAAGAAGGTGACGTGCGGGTACTTCTCCGTCTCCGCCAT
>DASQLJ010000797.1:0-4033 GCA_035630095.1 Longimicrobium sp. | reverse complement strand
CGCGCCGCCCGTTGCCCAGCCGCTCGGCTCCTCGCAGGCTCTGCAGGCGTGGCGCGACCAGGATCCCTACGCGTTGGTGGCCGCTGCCGCGGCGCTCTGGCGCGAGCTCGCGGCGCTGCGGCTCGGGCTGGGGCTGTATCACCCGGCCACGATCGGATTTCGCGCGGCGGGGGGGCAGCCGGGAGCTCCGGATGCGCTGTACGCGGTGGCGCTGGCGGCCCCGCTCGGAACGCTCCTGGGCCGGCCGTATCGCGCCGCGCCCCCCGGCATCCTCCCGCTGGACCGCCTGGGGCGTGTCCCCCTGCATCCGGCGCAGGCCGGCGGAGGAGACGCGAGCAGGGAAACCGAGGCGGCGCTGTTCGCGGTGTACGCGCTGGACCTGCTCGCCGAGCGACCGCTGGATTCCGCGCCGCAGCGATGGGACGACTTCGTCGCCCATCTCGCGTCCCGGCAGCGCGCCTTCCGGCGTCCGGAGGTGGCGGCCGGGTTGATTCGCGGGCTCGTGGAGGGACCCACGGGCGACCTGGTGCCGCAGGTCACGGCGCTCGCCACGGAAACGGAGACCGGCCGTCCCCGGGCGGATGAGACGGATTCGAGGAGCGGGGGATAATCCGGAGACCCATCATCGAGGCGGAACCATGAGGATCGCCACTGCATCGAGGCTGGCCGTGCTCGCCACGGCGGCCGCCTTCACACCTGCATGGGCCCAGCCGCGAGAGGGGCTTACCGACTGCGGACCCCGCCCTCCTCTGCACTACGCGGTCGTGTTCGACGCCTCGTCGAGCCTTCGCGGCGATTCCCTGCGCGCCAAGACCGAAGAGAGCTACCGCAGTATTCTCGGTCTGCTCTCCGGCCTCCTGTGCAGCGGTGACCAGCTCGCGGTGTACACCTTTGCCGCCGACAGCACCACTGCCATGGAGGCGCTGGAGGTGATCACCGCGTCCTCACGCACGCCCGCCGGGCTGAGCGCCGCCGCGCGGCGTGTGATCGACGCCCACTCCAGCCATACGGATCTCCACCTCGTCATGCGCAGGATCGTTCGGGACGTGATCCCCGACTTGGAGCCCGACGCGATCTTCGTGATCACCGACGGATCGTACTATCCGCTCCGCCCCACCCCCGGCGACCGCAGGCTCACGGGGCTGCGCGACCGCCTTGATGCGCTGGCGGCCTTCGTCACCGACTCGCTGCGGCCAGACAGCTCGGGAGTGTTCGTCATCGGAGTGAACGCCGCCAACAGCTACGCGGTGGACCCGCAGCTCGGTGCGAACCTCCCCAGGACCTCGTCGCAGCGCCGCTGGAGAAACGTCGACCTGCGCGAAGACCACGGGGAAGACCTGCTCAAGGCGGTCTTCGGTACCCGCTACTTCGGCCTTTCGGACCTCTCGCTATGGGATGTCCTGCTCGGGCGCCCACAGTCGGTGTGGAGGCGGCGTCTGGGTTATCTCACCGACTCCGACCTTCCCTGGTCCGAGGTGAGCACTCTCTCCGTGGAGCACCTGGTCTACGTTCCGGGCGGTCCGGGAGGGAGCCCGTCGTGCGCGCTGGATCCCGCGATCGGAGTGACGGTGAGCGTCGAGGAAGCAGAGTACGGATTTTCCGATGGGGTCCTTTGCAGCCTCAGCCACCCCACCAGAAACCAGATCGCGGCGATCGACCAATCGGCGAGGTTCTACGCGTTCCGTCAGGGCACCTCGCTGTGGCCCGCGGCCAGCACCGAACACATCCGCGGGCTGCACGATCTCCTGCTTCGAGATTCGGCCGACGCGTGTGCCGTGGGCAGCGTGCGAGGCCTTTTCTCGCGAGGTGACCGATGGCCTCCGCCCGACGCCGACGCACCCCACATGGGCGAGATCAGAATCAGACCCGTCGACTCTGACGCGTGGAGCGGGCCGATCAAGCTGATTTTGTTGGAAAACGCCGGCTGCGTGGTGCCGAAGTTCACCACCGGCAGGTGGCCGCAGCCTCCCGGCGACTACTTCGTGAAGGTCTCCCATCACCGGACGTCGGTGTTTCGCGTAACCGTGGACTCCGCCCGGAGCCAGGTGCTGGAAGCACACATCCGGCCAGGGGGGTTTCCCTTTCCTCCGGACAAGATCGCGCTGGTTCGCGTGTGCGTCCGAATCCACCCGGTGCTCGCCGGGCACGAGCGGGTCTGGATGCGCCTGAGTGGCAAGTCACTGCGCCTCAGGCCCGAACGCGGCAGCCGCTGCGACGACGACACTCCGGATGTGGCCGCGTTTTCCGGGCTCGTCTGGCTGGAGCGCACGGACCGCGGCACCGCCGAGGTGTTCGTGGCCGGTGAAACCGACAATCCAGATGGTCCGCAGCACGGCGAATGGGTGCCGGTCACGTTGAAGCTAGACGGAAAGCTGTTCCTGTCGTGGGTGTGGCTCGGTCTCCTGTTCGCAGGTGGGGTCCTGGTGCAGATCGGGTACGCGTGCATGGCGCAGCGGCGGTTCCAGAAAGCCCGGCTCAAGCGCATGGCCACATGGAGCGGTGCGCTCCTGTCGGGGATCATCGTGACGGTGGTCGCCGAATTCGTGGTGCTGGTGATGGAAACGGATGTCGCCTCGGACGAGATCCCGGTCATCTTCGCCCTTTCGGTGCTGGCGCACATGATCAAGCTGCTGGCGGCCGCGCTGGTGCCGGAGCATGTCGAAGAGTTCCTGCTTTCCGATTGATCATTCCGGAGGATCATGAACATCAAGGACGTGCAGACTCAGCCGGAGCGTCGTGCCTTCGCCAACGCGGTGGCGGTGGTGGTGGTCCTCGCCCTGGTTTCGCTCGCGCTGGAGATCATGGCGCGGTGGGGCATCAGCGAAATCATCGGCTCCCTGGCCAGCTTCGGGATCATTCTCTTCTTCGCGGGGGTCCGCTTCCTCAGCCGTAGCAACGATCCCGGGGACCGGGAACGGCTGTGGATCACCGCGGTGTGGAACCTAGCCATCGACGTCATCGCCCGCCAACTTCCAGCATCGCACGCGGCTCCTCCTCCGAACGCACCCGGACTATCCCCGAACGCGCCGCCCGCGGACCCGCCGGCCCAGGACGGTAGCGGAAGAGAGGTAGCCCCATACTGATGCGCGACTCTGTCGGGAGCGCGCCGGCGCGCCCTCGGCGCAATTCGAACCCGCGCGACCTGGTGGAGAACCGCGCCACTCCCGCGCAGGCGCTGGGTGAGGGGGCCCGTAGCATGTGACGCTCCCTTCCCGGCTCGCAAGCCCGCGGAACGGACCAACGCATTATGTCCCTTCCACGCCGCCACAGCGCGAAATTTGCGCCTGAACGGCGCCATCCAGACGGCACATGCCGGTCCACATCCGCCCCTGCCCCACGGAGAGCACCATGAGCAAGCTGCGCCTGGAGATCGAGAAGCTACGGATCGATCGTTCAAGACCGACGCGCCCCGACTGCTTCGCACCGATGAGCCTGCGCATCTCCTCCCGCGCGTGGGCGACCGCCTTACCCGAAGGTACGGCCGTTTAGATAGCGCCGTCCGACGCGCAGCGAGCACACCTTCGCCGAGGCAAAGACGCGACACGGGATGGACCGGGCACGCAGCCGCGGGCGGCGACGCGTGCAGACGGAGGCCGAGCTCACCGGCGTCGTCCAGAACCTGAAGCGGCTGGCGTCGTACCGCGGAAGGAAGCGACCGGCCCCAAGTGAAGGGCGAAGGTCACACGCGGAGGGGAAGCATCTGCATGGCACTTCGCCGCGAGGTGGTCGAGGCGCTCTTCCAGCAGGTCATCGAGGCACTGCGCAGGCCGCAGCCTCCATGAAGTAACAGAGTAGTACTAGGCCTGGATAGCCGCGTCAGCCGACCTGCGCGGATCAAGCTATGCGGAGATTCCGCACAGCTTCTCAATTTCCGCGAACGTGAGCGGAGCAATTTCACCGAAGGTCGATCGTCCGGCGAAAGCGTGATTAAAGCTGCATCCTACTGCTTCGCGCGGCCCACGCACGAGTACTTCGGGCTCTCCGCGGGGCTCGACTTCGAAACCAAGATCTTCGTGAAGGAGGACGCGCCCGA